>JALQWE010000179.1 GCA_023258825.1 Planctomycetaceae bacterium
GAAGGCGCCCAACTCAGACGCCACCCGCAGGTCTTCGTTGCACCCAGGCCGCAATCAACTCACGCCTGTCCAACGGTAATTATTTTTCACAAACTACAACATTCCCAAGGCCGCAATTGACATGGCCGTGAAGTCGGGATAGATTTTTTCTATGCGAATTTCCTACGCCATTCTGTTGGTTCTGCTGGCACAGCCCTCGTGGCGTGCTGAGACAGCGTCGCCAACGCATCGCCCCCGGGAAGCCGATACGATCGGTGTTCCGGTCGCGGATGATTCGCTCACCGCTTACGAAGCAGAAGCCGAGGAAGCTGAATACGTTCACGGCTCGCCGTGCGTGCCTCGCAACAATCAGGCTGAGAGCAATTTTCACACGCTGCTGAATGCCTCGCCCACGCCAGTCTTCCCAATCGATGCCCGCGGCTGCCGTCCGCCCCCGTTCCGTCCCTCCGCTGCCTGAGCCTTCTGCATGTGGCCGGTGCACGACGCGGACAAATCAAACAGACAAGCTCGGCCACCGGGCTCAAAAGCCAAACCGCTGATAGTCTGAATCAGACAGCCACCTGTGTACCGCCCAGTAACCGACTTCAACTCATGAAACCAGTTGATGTCTTCGAAGCAGGCAGGTCAAGGAGGCTGCCAAACGTCGTCGCAGTACAGCACACACAAACATGCGGACTCTGTCAGCCTGGTGCCGGCAGATTCTCCATCAAGGGTGCGTAACAGTAACTGTGACTCGTCTGAAGCCTGATAACCGGGCAAACAAATCGATGATCGGGACGCGTTCGAGGACTTTCCCATTCCGCTGAACCAATCCTGGTTTCCATACTGGTCATCCGGCAACTCGCTGCATGTCTCTTCGGAGCAGCCACAGGATACTGCAAAACAGCATGTGACTCGCAGTGTGCAGACATTTGCAGATCAGCCGACAGCGAAAGAGCCGTCACCAAAAGCGCTGCGGACGGGGCGTTGTTCACAGAATCAGGTATCCAGGCACAAGATCTGCCCAAAGGACAGAAACAGCCCGGAAATCAACCAGAAAAGCGATGGATTTCCACCACCCGGAACTATCCAGAAAACGAATGTCCGCAGCCGACCCGTGACCGCTCAGTGAAAGTTTTTTTCAGCCGTAGCCGTGAAGGTTTACAAATGATAGCCCCCGATCTGAATCGCCGGACATCATTGTCACATTCTCCGGAGGATGTGGGACAGGACATTCTGCAGTTGGCAGAACTCCTGCCGTTGCAGGGGCCCATCACGGCCTTCGCCTTCCTGAATCCCCTTCAGGGCATGGAACAGTCGTCTGTCTTCGAAAGTCTGCGACAGGTCTCTGAAATCTATGGATGTCAGCCGTACCTGAGCGAGGCCGCGTACAGAAAACGCCTGGAAAGCGGTCGCATCACGGAATCGGATCTCGCTGAAATTGTCAGCGAGGAATGCGGTGATAGTCGAGACACGCTGGTCGGTGGGCTCACCGAACGCGCTGCGCTCCGAATGAGTCAGTTGCTGCACCTTGTTTCACCCGCCACCACACACGAACTGACCTGGATCCTTGCGGAAGCGGATTCCCTGAAACGGTTCGACAAAGCCATTCGCCCGGGCGTGCGAGAACTGTTATTGCGAGAAACCAGCAGCTGGGTCGCAGAGCTGCAAAGCACGACAACCGCGGCAGACGCGCGGGCAACGTTCGCCATCAACCTGATTCGGCAGGTCAGCCGAACCATCGGCAGATCTACACCAGGTCAGTTCACCGAACAACAGTGGGAAGCCCTCTGCCTGCAGCTGATCTGGAAGGTTTCGATCGCTCGCTTGTCTGCACTGCCCGCCACGGCTCCGCCACCGATCGGGCCGTGTCGAGTCCGCGATGTTCTGCTGGAACAAACCGGACAGGATTGTGATGACATGGTGAACGAAGTGCTTGTGGGCTTCTGTGCCGCTTTCCTGGATCAGGGGTACGCACAGTGGCAGTTGCCCGAGCGTGACAAGGGATTTCTGGCGGCGTTCTGCGGCATGTTTACGACTCCGGTCATTGGTACGCGACGCTGGCTGCACACGTTGCCCCGGGAACTGGAATCGCTGCAGTCGGGCAAAGTCACCGCGTTGCAGAGTCTCTGTGATTCACTGATCGCCTTTGGGATTACAGCGGACGAACGTCGTGTGTGGCTGCGCAAATCTCTGCTGGCGTTGCGAGGTTGGGCCGGAATGCTCTGGCAAACGGAAATTCGTCCGGATCGCGTCTATCGTCACTCGCCCCCGGGAACTCTGCTGGAGTTCCTTGCGATCCGACTGATTCTTGATCGGCTGGCAGCTAAGTCTGTCATGGCCTCATCGAATTTCATGCCGAATGGAGCTGCAGATCTTAGAGAGGTTGTGGAGCAGAAGTCCTGTCAGCCTCCGAAAATTGATACTTCGACAGAATTTCAGGCCTTCGCGTTTCTGCAACTGGCCCAGCGACATGGCTGGTCGCCGCGGCTGCTGCATCAGCTTCCGGACGCGCAGTTTCGCGATCTCGCACAGGAAATTCAGGCATTCGACGGGTTGGAAAGGCGACGCGTGTTCCAACTGGCCTTTGAACGGCATTTGCTGCATCAGACGCTGGACGCAATCAGTGTTCGGGCTGCTGAACCACTGGCGGTACCGCGTCAGGCGAAGTTTCAGGTCGTGACCTGCATCGACGCGCGTGAAGAATCGTTTCGCCGTCATCTTGAAGAAGTTTGTCCGGAAGCGGAAACCTTCGGAAATGCCGGGTTCTTCTGTGTTCCGATGTACTATCGCGGCGCCGCGGAAGCCGCATTTACCGCACTGTGTCCCGTTGTGATCAAACCCGCAAACTGGATCGTTGAGGATGTTGTTTATGCTCTCGAAGATTCGCATCGACAACGTGCCGCTGCCCGACGAATGATCGGTCGCGCCACACAGCGTTTCGAATTCGGAAGCAGGTCGTCACTGTCCGGAGCTGTCCTCACTGCTGTACTGGGCCCCCTCGCCACTGCGCCGCTGCTGGGACGAATTCTGTTTCCCCGGCTGGCTGCCCGCATGCACTCCACCGCCCAGCAGTTTGTCGCCCCTCCAGCGATTACGCGGCTGCGACTGGAACGTCCCGAAGGCACGCCCGCCGGACCACACGAAGCAGGGATCGGCTTCACCCTTTCAGAAATGGTCAATATGTCCGAACGCTCGTTACGCGACATTGGCCTGACGTCGGATTTTGCCGGTCTGGTCCTGTTTCTGGGACACGGCTCCACCTGCCTGAATAATCCCCATGAATCCGCTTACCACTGCGGCGCCTGCTCCGGTAGTCCTGGCGGTGCCAATGCACGAGCCCTCGCTGCCATGCTGAATGACAGACGCGTCCGTCGACAGTTGCAGGAACGCGGACTCGACATTCCTGATGGGACCTGGTTTATCGGTGGCCTGCACAACACCGCCACAGAAACAGTGACATTTTTCGACCTCGAACTGCTGCCGTCATCACATGTGGCTCAACTGCGAGCTGTCCGCGCCGTATTGACGCAGGTGGCCGAAAGAAACGCCCATGAACGCTGCCGACGTTTTGAATCAGCGCCCCTGGAGATCGATCCCGGTGAAGCACTCCTGCATGTCCAGGAACGCTCCGAAGACCTCGCACAGACTCGCCCCGAATATGGCAACTGCACGAATGCCGTGTGCTTCGTTGGACGACGCAGCCGCATTCGCGGACTGTACCTCGATCGACGCTCATTCATGATGTCCTACGACAAATCCCAGGACACACCCAATAACATGATTCTCGCCCGAATTCTGGGCGCCGTCATTCCGGTATGCGAAGGGATCAATCTACTGTACACACTGTCTGCTATGGACAATCGCGGTTGGGGCTCCGGCACAAAACTCCCCCACAATGTCACATCACTGCTGGGTGTGATGGACGGTGCCGCCAGTGATCTGCGACCAGGATTGCCGTGGCAGGGCGTTGATATTCACGAACCCGTGCGGCTGTTGTTCGTGGTGGAATCAACCCCGGATGCGATGCTGCAGATTATGGATCAGAATCCCGGTGTCGCAGCTATCTGTCGCAACGGCTGGGCGCAACTGGCAGTGCTGGATCCGAACTCTTCACGTATTCAGCGATTCGTTGATGGCAGGTTTCAGGATTACGTTCCCGCAGTCAGGACACTGCCGCACGTCGTCGATTCAACAGACTGGTATCGGGGGCGACGAGACCATCTGCCGTTTGCCATGATCGAGCAGGCGTGGCCACCCGATTTCGACAGGCAGCCTCAGCCCCCTCCCCAAGGCAGCAAATTACAGCACGGCGACGGACAGACAACGCTGACGTCACGGTAGCCGAACTGCGCAACAACCGGTGTACCTCGCCGCCTGCACCAGAAATATAAGCGGCCGATGATGAATGTACTGCCCCTGGAAGATGACCAGACTGAGTCTCTGATATGCTGACAATTACCGGACTTCTTGTTGTGCTTTCGCCGGCCCTGCTGTTAGTGGTTCTGGGCCTGAGCTCTCTGTTTCGTCTGTCCATGACAGAGCGACTGGCTGCACGCTTCACATGGGCGGCAGTCACGACCGGGCTCGCAGCCGCCATCGTGATTCTGATCACCATGCTGGTCACCAGCAATCGCCAGGTCTCAGTGATCGTTGGTGACTGGGTCCGCATCCCGGATAATGTTGAAGCGCACCTCGGAGAAACTCCGGATCATCAGACAACACCACAGCGGGAATCGGACGCAGAAGCTCTGCAGAGTGACACGCCACACCGTCACCATTTCCACTTCACACTGAAATTCGTCTTCGACCGACTCAGCGTACCATTCGTGATCATGACGTTCGTCCTGTGCGGTGTGATCAGTGCCTTCGCCAGCCGTTACCTGCATCGGGATGAGGGCTTTCATCGCTTCTTTCTGCTGTTTGCGTTTTTCATGCTGGGAATGATCCTGTCCTCCGCGGCCGGCACCATCGAAACTCTGTTCTTCGGCTGGGAACTGGTGGGGCTGTCCTCGGCACTGCTGGTCGCATTCTTCCAGGACCGCCGTGCGCCCGTCCAGAATGGCCTGCGAGTCTGGTCGATCTACCGACTGGCCGATGCCGCATTTCTGATTGCCGCAATGACGCTGCATCACCTGTCCGGATCGGGAGATTTTTCAGGACTGGCAGGGCAGGGCACATGGCCGGCAGGAGACGTTCAGGTTTCCCCGGGATCGGCACTCTTCGTGGGCTGCATGCTGCTGTTTGCTGCCGCCGGCAAATCGGCATTGATTCCATTTTCCGGCTGGCTGCCAAGAGCCATGGAAGGACCAACCCCCTCAAGCGCTGTCTTTTACGGAGCATTGTCCGTACATCTCGGCGCTTTTCTTTTGCTGCGAGTCGGCCCGCTCCTCGACGAATCTCTGATCCTGCAGGTGCTCGTCACGCTGATGGGAATCTCCACCTGTGTCTTCGCCGCCATGGCCGCTCGTGTGCAGTCAGACGTCAAAAGCAGCCTTGCCTTCGCGTCTCTGATTCAGGTCAGCATCATCGTCACCGAAATCGGCCTTGGCTTTCGATACCTTGCACTGATTCATATTGTGGGACACGCCTGCCTGCGAACCCTGCAGCTCATCCGCGCCCCCTCACTGCTGCGAGATTACAACAGCATGCTCAATGCCCTTGGCAACCAACCGACGCCCGGCAACGCGGCTCATGCTCTGCGCAACACACGCATGTTTCGGTTTGCCTTTGATCGCGGCAATCTGGATGCCCTGATCGATGAATGTGTCGTCCGGCCTTTTGTCAGGATTTTTCGCTGGTCCGATGCCATGGAACAACGCTGGACTGCATGGCTGTCCGGAAACTCAGTACAACCAGCAAATAAGGTCTCCGGATCAGGGTCTGCTGCCGCAGAGATCACGGAACTGGAGACGTGACCCTGTTCAGCGCTCCAGGGAATACAAGTTGAACCACGGCACTCGGCAGAATGCCGTCACCTCGAAATACCCCACGGCAGACTCAGGAAAACGACGATCGATTTCAGGCACGAACTGGATATCAGCTCCAGCTTCTGCCCACAACAGCTTAACCATCACCGCGGGTCCGAGGAAAAAGAATTTATTTCTCCACTGCCCAGCCGTCTCGCACGGACACGCAGTCCTTTTCAGAAGATGTTGACATGATTCAGGAACTTCATCTGCCGTGGCTGGAATGCGGCGTGCTGCTGCCACTTCTGGGTGCCGCCTGCTGCGCCTTGATTTCCGACCGCACCAGAGCTCGCTCCACCGCGATTGGCTTCGCCGCCGCCACACTGGTCTGTGCGGTCGGAGAATGGATCGATTTTGCGACCGTGGGTGCCTTCGAGGCTCATGACCACTGGGACCTGATTCAGCGTCTGACCGGACGAGACAATATTCTCGTGATCGATGAGCTCAGCGCCCCCCTGCTGGCACTCTCGTCACTGCTCTATCTGCTCACGATTCTGGCAACACTGCGGACCAAACAGGATCGATTTTCGATGAGCCTCACGCTGTTGTCAGAAGCCATCGTGCTGGCCACTCTCAGCAGTCACGACCCATGGATCATGATCGGTCTTCTGTCTCTGGCAGTGATCCCACCATGGATTGAACTGCGCAAACGCCACGCCTCAGCGCGAGTCTTTCTGATTCATATGGGACTGTTCATTCTGCTGCTGGTGGCGGGGCGCAGCCTGGTAGAAGAACGAGATGGTCGGGAAATCGCCTCTGGCCTGTCCGCCACACTTCTGACAATCGCAGCGCTGCTGCGAGCCGGTGTAGCGCCTCTTCACTGCTGGATGACCGACCTGTTTGAAAAGGCCACGTTCGGTACCGCCATGCTGTTTCTGACACCCATGACTGGCGCCTATGCCGTCATGCACCTTGTACTGCCAGTTGCCCCCGCATGGGCCTTGCAGAGTATCGCGGTGCTGTCGCTGATCACCTCGTGCTATGCCGCAGGCATGGCCACCATTCAGACCGATGCCCGACGCTTCTTCTGTTATCTCCTGCTCAGTCACTCCTCTCTCGTGCTGTCCGGACTGGAACTGGTCAATACGATTGGAATGACCGGCGCACTGTGCGTCTGGATTTCTGTGGGCTTATCCCTGACCGGATTCGGACTGACCATTCGAGCTATCGAAGCGCGGATTGGACGCGTCTCACTTGATCGCTACTACGGCATGCATGAACACACACCCACGCTCGCGGGCCTGTTTCTGCTGACAGGACTGGCCTCCATCGGTTTTCCCGGGACCATCGGATTTGTGGGCAT
>JALQWE010000180.1 GCA_023258825.1 Planctomycetaceae bacterium
GACGATGCTGGCAGCGGATTCTGACTGGTACGATCAGGAGATTACCCTCAAAGAGAATTCCGGGTATCAACTTGGGGACGGTGTTGTTCTGAGAGCGACTAATCCGCATAACGGAGCGGCCACGGTAATCAAACGCACCCTCGTGGCTCGCAGCGGTCATCGATTTCGCCTGAACGATGGACTCCGGGAAAACCTCTGGCTGTCAGGAAAACCGACCTGCGAAAACCTCTATCCGCTGCTCACCGGTGAAAACTCATCCGACGTCACGATTGAAGATCTGACACTGGATGGGAATCGTGAGCAGACTGGTCATCTTGACGGAAACTATGGGGGCTGCATCTTTCTGCAGGACTGCAACCGCTACTCCATCCGTCGCATCACTGCGCGCAACAACAATGGTGATGGCATCAGTTTTCAGATCTGCCACGACGTCCTTGTTCAGGACTGTCATAGTCATGATCATGCGGACCTTGGTTTGCATCCGGGATCCGGCTCTCAACGTCCCCGAATTCTCGGGAATCGTCTGGAGAGAAACAGTCAGGGGTTATTCTGGTGCTGGGGCGTCAAATTCGGACTGGCCGAAGACAATACGATGGATGGCAATCACCTGTATGGTTTATCCATAGGGCACAACGACACTGATAACATCATGCGAAATAATGTGATTCGCAACAGTGGTGTACACGGCGTTCTGTTTCGGCAGGAAGACCGAGGTGTCGATTTCTGGCCCAATCGCAACGTACTGGAACGCAACGTCCTTGAAAACAATGGGGGCGAGGATGGTGTTGCCATAGAGATCCTCGGAAAAGTGCGCGACCTGAGATTCACGGGGAACAGGATCGTGGAGCGGCGGGGGGCCGCGAACCGCACTGGGATTCGCATCAGTGCCGAAGCCGGCCCCGTGGAACTCACCGAAAATGAAATTTCCGGATTTCGCACTGCGATTCAGGATTTGCGGACCTGAAAAGACGTTGAGAGCGTAGTGCTGACGGACGTGCCGGGCTGACCTGCAGCGAATCCGGCTGCTGCCGTGCCTTCGCGCGAACGACACTGCCACTGATGCGGGCCAGGAAGCAAGCCGCTGCGGGCGGCATGATGTGATCAGTCCCCCGAAGTTCCGGCAACCCTAGTCGTCGCGATCGCTTAGATGACTTATAGACCGGAAAATCTCATTTCGGTCTCCCCCGAAGTTGTGCCCACCTCCTGGTACCTGTCACGGCATGTCTGTTCGGGTGCCACGCACCTCAACGGCCGGGATGTTGATTTTTCGCATCAACCGGGCTGGTTGGCGGAGTGGGGTGGTGTGTCCCCGAGACGACTGGGGGACACACCACCGGCGGTCGTTTGCTGGCGGTTTTTGCGGGATTTTTGTTCCAGGTGCCATGCACCTGCCGGTGGGAGTTTCGGTTCGGGTGCTGGTTCAGGTGCCATGCACCTTAATTGCTGGATGTTGATTTTTCGCATCAACCGGGCTGATTGGCGGAGTGGGGTGGTGTGTCCCCGAGATGGCTGAGGGACACCCCGCCGGAGGCCGCTTCCGGCAGCATTGGCGTGGAAACCAGCGATTTCTGCCGAATAAAAGCCGCGTTGTGCCGTTTTTGCCGCAGCGGTAGACTGTGGACTATGTCAGGGATTGGGATTGGAGTGTCCGAATTCCCCGATGCAGGTTTCTGAAACAGGCTGGAACACGGTTATTGCCCATCAGTTGCCGGACAGCCGGCAGGCTGGTGCCTTGGACATGGATGAACGGGTCAGGCGGGCATTAAAGAACGGAGTCTCTGGACGCGGCTATGGGATCACTGGTTGCGGCGATTATTGGAACACTACTGACCAGCGGCATGCTGTCTGCGGTTTCCCACGAACTGACGCTCCTTGGAGGTGCGGCCGCCTGTGTGCTGTTTGCCCTCAATGGACTGCTCAGCAATCGCGCCTCGATCCACCCCGTCTTTGGTCTGGGAGCCGTCGTTCTGAGTCTGCTCTGTCTGATTTCATCCGAATCCAGCGCGGCCAGCGTCAGCAGCACAATTCATATCCTTTCCTGCTATGTCGCCACAGTTGCTCTGGCCTGCTCATCACCGGATTTGTCCGTCTTCTGTCGCCAGTTGATCTTCGGTAACAATCTGCTGCTGACGGTCTGGGTGCTGTTTCAGGCGGTGCAGGCGACCGAGTTACGTGCATGGGCGATTTCCAACCCATCGGGGACCGGCAACCTGATGGCGGCGCAGATCAATATGACATTGCCGTTTGTGCTGATGAAGATCCACGATACTGTGGGTACCCGTCGATTGGGCTGGCAGTGTCTGCTGGGGCTGAACTGTCTGGCTGTGTTTCTGGTGATGTCGCGAAACGGCATCGGGGCGATGCTGATTATTCTGACGCTCTATGTGTTGTTCAATCACAAGCGTATGGCGTTGATGCTGATTGCGATGATCGGAACAACAACTGTATTTCTGGATCAGCTGGCTCAGATCCCCTGGATTCGACAGTTGTTGATTCGTTATCGAATCATCGGGTTCAAGCCGGTGGCACCACGATCGCTGATCTGGGAGATTTCCTCGTGGCACATTCAGAAGAATCCATGGCTGGGTGTGGGCCCGGGGGAACCCCGCAGATATCTGGCCACTCTGGACATTTATCACGCACACAACAATATCATTCAGGTGGCTTTTGAGACCGGGATTCCCTCGGCGGCGATTTACACGCTGATGATTGGGCTGCTGTTGCTGCTGCCTGTCCGCACGATGCTGGGGGACCGACGCACGTTCATGACGACTCTGCCGATTCTGGCCTACTTCGCATATTCGTGGACTGGGTCGCCACTCTCGTTTCCGGCCGCCACGCTGCTGCTGGCCGCCGTGGCCAACGAGGCGCGACTGGCGCGGAAGCGTCAGGAACTTCCGTTGCAGCCGGCACCTCAGACCCAGGTCGTCTTTCCACGTTCAGCTCGGCCGGCGGGATTTGGCCCCGGGGCACCGTATGCCGGACGAGTCACCTGAGACCGGCATTCCTGCACAGCGGCCGGACGCCGGAGCAATAGCCCGAGCCAACTGCGACCTGAAAGAGAACCTCATGCCTCAGCCCCCAGTCCCTGTGTTTGTGCTCGGCAACGGTCGATCCGGAACCACCGTGACGGCGGCGCTGCTGAACCAGTTGCCGGGTGTGCACATCGCCAAGGAAACCGGCTTTCTGGCGACCTCACTGGGAATGCTGAAGGCCATCGACCAGCCGTCCACACTGCGGCGATTGTTGAACCACGTCAATCCATGGCTGGAACTCAACGCATGGGAGCACCGTGCCGACGAACGCGGATACAGGGCGTTCTGTGAGCAATCCGGCTGTGCCGAACCGGAGGCGTTTCTGCAGTACGTGTGGTCACTGGATTGTCCACAGCCGTGGAATGAGCTGCAATTTCTTGGAGATAACACACCCTTCTATGTGCTGTGCATTCCCGAGATTGTGCAGTTGCTGCCGAATGCAAAATTTGTGCACATGCTGCGCGACCCGCGGGACGTCGTCTGTTCGATGCTGAAAATGCGATTCGGCGCTGATGACCCGCTGGTGGCCGCTATGGAATGGCAACTGGTCTTCGGAACGTGGCTGATGGCAGAACGGATCCTCGCAGCAGAACAGCGGACAGAGGTCAGGTACGAGGATCTGTGTACGTCGCCGGATCAGACGTTTGCCAGGATGGCCGCGTTTCTGGGGTACTCAGAAGCAGAAGCCAATGAGGCGCTGCAGCGTCATTCCGGCGGGTCGACCCGCGGGCGTTCGGGGTTTGAGCAGGTTGCCCGGATGTCGCATCACACCCGCATCAATGAGCCTTTATCACCGACGCGAGTCGGACGATTTCGAAATGAGCTATCGCCAGGTCAGATTCGCGCCGTGGAGGAAATGACTCAGACTGGCATGGCAGCCTGCGGCTACACGTTTGAGGAATGGCATATTCACCCGCTGATTCACGAGGATCGTGCCAGGATTCTGCGAGCGCATTTGAAAGACTTCGCACGCAGGTGCGTCAAGCGGCTTCTGGGGCGATAAACACGGTTGCCGTGCAGGTCTTTCGCAGAAACCGCTCGGAAGATCGTTCACTCGTCGACTTCTTCACCACTCGGCAGATCGGACCTCGGAACACTTGCCAGGCGGAATTGATCTGAGCAAACACTGACCACGCTGATGATTGAGCGAAGGTGAGCTGACCTGCCATCGTCGGCAAGCAGTGTGGCTGTCAACCAGGTGGAACTGCGGAATCGGGATTGGCGACTTCCTGAAGCCAGTAGGCCAGATTCTTCTGAAGCTGCAGCAGATTCTGAAATCGGGCCCAGTCGACCAGCATGGTTCCTGCGGCGGAATTCTCCGATTCGGCCGATGTCAGAATGATATGTTGCAACTGTTCGTGAATGTACATCAGCAGATCGGAAATACGAGCCCGTTGCAGGGGCGTCAGCGGCGATGGAAGCGGAGGGCGTTCGCCACAAAACAGAGATTTCGGCAGGATCTCATCAGACTGCAAACCCTCAGGCCGTGACTGCCGCAGAAAGGAATCCGTCAGGTCGGGTCGGCTGAGTGGCAGGACATCCACGGGCGACACGCCCAGTTGCTGTGCGCGAGCGGAAATTTCTTCGGGGGTGCCGAACAGCAGCGTGCAGCGACCAAGCTGCAGATGGTCGCCGGGACGCAGGATGCGTAACTGCACTGGGTGCCCATTGACGCGGCTGCCATTCGTGCTGTTGAGGTCGGTGAAGATGATCGCTCCCTGATGTTCCTGCAGCTTGGCATGCAGGCGGCTGATCCGTTCGTCGTTCAACTGAACATCGTTCACCTCTTCACGCCCGATTGTGACGGGCGTCTGAAGATTCCGAAACTCACGGCCTCGCTCCAGTCCTTCCAGAACAGCCAGGGTCACAAATGCCATGCGAAAAGACTCTTGAAAAGTTGGGGAGGAGCATGCGTTACTGAGAGTGTCTGAAGATGTGAGGCCAGAATCCCGCCAGAAATCCTCCAGGATTTTTGCATATTCCTGAAAATTCCGAATCCTGGGGGACACCAAACTGCGTGGCTTACTCCATTCCTCGCATGTGCGTGATTTCCCTGGACCGGGAAAACGCGGAAAACAAGAAGACAGATCACGAGGGTCCGTAGTTTTCGGGCTGACTGATTCGGGTTCTCGCGATCTGGCAACATGATTGAGGGCGCGAGCTTTGCAGACTAGAACGTCAGACGGCGGGCGACATCGGGCTTAAGTTTCCAAAAAAATCGCAGTCGAGACAATCAAACCCGGTTTTTCCATCAAAAAACATCGGGATTTGTCTGTTTGGTCTGAACGACAACCGCAACAGGCGGACTTTGCCGACGGACGTCGTGTGCTCAAAGAATGGGCGAAGTGGTCATTTTCGAGGGAACAATGATTTTTCGGGGTGATGTATCGGGAAAACGAGTACCAGCGGGGCATCGGCTTTAACGGTTGTTCGAGGTGCCCTGCAGTCGGTCGAATTCCTTGAATTCTCAGCCCCGCCGCGTGGTGGATTGTCGCTCTGGGTTGCAGTATCCTGACCGCGTTGTATGACGATGAGGTAAGTATCCGGTGATTGATGAGCGGCCACACACAGGCTGCAATAAACGGACGGTGATGATCAGCCGTCTTTGATCCCTGGGCAGTGCCGAGCTCGGCTCGGCAGCGCCCACGGCGGCCGGACAAAATTGCGTGGTGATTTCCACTTCGGACTCAGCACGCAGACGGATCATCTCGACGATTTCCATGGGCTCCTGTTGGTAAGCAGGTACATCGGGGGCTAAGCGGCTTTTGCAGATGCGGATGTGATTATGCAGAGTTTCAAAAAGCTTCTGGTTGCCAACAGGTCAGAAATTGCGATCCGTGTTTTTCGCAGTGCCACAGAGCTGGGGATCGGGACGGTCGCGATTTATTCGCACGAAGACCGTTACGCTCTGCATCGCTTTAAAGCGGATGAGGCGTATCGAATTGGCAAGCCCGGCGAACCGATTCGGTCGTACCTGGATATCGCGGCCATCGTCGCGCTGGCTCAGCAGGTGGGCGCGGACGCGATTCACCCTGGCTATGGTTTTCTGTCAGAGCGTCCCGAGTTTGCTCGAGCCTGTGCCGAAGCGGGGATCAAGTTCGTTGGTCCCTCGGTGCATTGCCTGGAATCTCTGGGTGACAAGACTGCAGCGCGAAACATCGCCATGGCCGCTGGTGTTCCGGTTCTGGGGGGCACTGCCGAATCCATCGAAACGGTGGAAGAGGCTCGTCAGCGCGCCGAAGAGATTGGTTTTCCGGTGATGATCAAGGCGGCCAAGGGTGGTGGCGGTCGCGGTATGCGGGCGGTGCGCACGGCAGCCGAGTTTGATCAGGCGTTTGAGTCCGCGCGAAACGAAGCTCGAACCGCGTTCGGCAGTCCGGAAGTCTTTCTGGAAAAGTTCATCAGCCGGGCAAAGCACATCGAAGTTCAGTTGCTGGGCGATGAGCATGGCAATCTGGTGCATCTGTACGAACGTGACTGCTCTGTGCAGCGCCGTCATCAGAAGGTTGTGGAACTGGCCCCGGCCCCCAATCTCAGCGCCACACTGCGTAGCGGCATTCTGGACGCAGCTCTGAAAATCGGAAAAGCCGTCAACTACTCCTGCGCCGGAACGGTCGAATTCCTCGTCGACGTCGAAGCAGAGAAATTCTACTTCATTGAGGTCAACCCGCGGATTCAGGTGGAACATACGGTGACCGAGGAGATCACGAATATCGACATTGTGAAATGTCAGATTCTCGTGGCTCAGGGAATGAAACTCTCACACGAAGACATCGGTCTTGGCGATCAGAAAAACGTAAATCTCAGCGGTTTCGCCGTGCAGTGTCGTCGGTCCTGTTCGCCGACACTGCGGAGTCGCGCCTGACCCTGAAGGCGACGATGCGCGGGACGGCAGCGGTCAATGTCTTCGGTGGCTTTCTGGTTCGACTTCGACTGGACGCTCGCCTCGGGCGAGCCCGCCCCGTTTTCCGTGGTCGATGTCGCCGAGCTCGACGACGCGGGACGGATCGAGCGGCTCACGATCGTCTACGACACCGCCCCCATCCGCGGCGCGTTCGACCGGCAGCGACCCGACGCCCCCGACGCCTGAGGAGCCAGACGGACGGGCCCTCGCGGCCGGAGCCGTTCGGCAGGACCTGCAAGTCGGCCATGTTTCGCGATCCCGGCGCGGAAACAGCCAGGTTGCGCAGACCTTCCGGCGACGTAGTATTAAA
>JALQWE010000017.1 GCA_023258825.1 Planctomycetaceae bacterium
GCAGGCAGCGCGCCAAGAGCAGGGCTACCCGGGGCTGCATGGCCCGCACCAGACGCGCGGGTTGGCCCAGGCGGGCCAACTGAAGTCGGATCTCCAGCAACAGGAAACGCGTCCCAATCGCTCCTACCCACCACGTTGTTAGTCCGTAAATCATCAGCCTCGCAAAACCAACCGCCAGCCAGCAACCCAGCGCACTGCCCAGCGACGCGACAATCAGCCCTTCCAGCGTCAGCACGCCCCGCGCCCGGGCAGCTGAAAAACCAAGTGCCTCCAGCAATCCAATCTGCTGCACACGCTGCCGTACGCCCAGTTGAAACATCAATGCCGCCAGCAACAGGGCAGAAAGAATCAGGAAGAAACTGAACCCCATGAACAACCAGGTGAAGTTACTCGCACCCGTCGCCGCCATCAGCCCCTCAACTCTGATCGGCCGAACAACCAGCCCCAGACGCGCCGGACTGACCCGCGCACGAATTTCCTGCACCAGTCGACCCCGCAGGATCTCCAACCGGTCAGCAGCTAGTGCTACGCCCTCAGAGGCCACTCGGATCGACGTGTATCTCCCAAATCGACTACTCCAGAACTTCTCCGCTACCCCCAGTCCCACAAACGCCTTCGGAGTCGCCCGATACTCTTCCCACCAGGCATCGTCTCGCGGCGTAATTCGGTCCATCTCCATTTCAAACGGCTGGTCCCAGTCACTGAAACTGTCCACATCCGTCACACCCTCCACCAGTGGCGTCAGATTACGATCCAGAGCCCTCGGATCATCCGCCTTCAGAATCCCCCGCACAGTGAACGTTCGCTTCGTTTCCGGCAGGTCCCCATGGCTGCCCACCTCATGCCAACGCGCCTCAATCGTATCCCCCTCACGCACCTGAAGATCCTCCGCCAGCCACGGAGAAATCACGATCTCGCTTTCCGTCAACGCCGGCACGGGACGACCATCACTCAACTCCATCGGCCCCAACGGTGGCGGCTGAGAAAAATCGAGTCCAGCCAGAATTGAGTACATCGAGTAACGCTCGCCCGTCCCACTCCTCGCCGTGGCGTACAACTCATTCGCCAGATATACCAGCGTCGGAAAGGCCCGCATCCCCAGCGCCTCTGCTGCCTGAAGGACCGATTCAGAAACGGCGTCCTCCAGAATCATGCTGTCACTTTCCACCGACAGATATCCACGTTCCTCAATCGGTCGAATTCGCAACCCTGCGTCTTCCGGCGTCAACGACTTCTCCAGCGCCTGACGTAGCACAGCCACATCCTCCGTATCCTGCTTCATCAGGTCTGCCAACGGCGTTGACTCTGAAGCCGCTGCATCCACAGACCGACGACCAATCAACAACGTGTTCACTCGTGCCGGCTTCGCTGTCGGATTACGCCGAGTCGCCTGTCGCTCTTCAAGATTCAAACGCTGCTGGAAAACCGACAATGACAGAAACGCATTCAACGGCAGCTGCTGACTGGGCTGCAGCGAAAAACGGGAAGCACCCGCTGTCTCCGGAAGCACTCCCTCCACTGTCAATTCAATCTCGATCGTCAGATTCTCCCGATCCCCCATCAGACTGTCTCTGGGAATTGATGACGGCAACTCCACCCACACGGAGACCCGATCCCCTGGCTGCGCTCCCAGTTCCTGCGCCGTCCGATACCCCAGCACGATCCCGGAATCACCAGGCGGTGACAAGTCCCCAACATTGAGCAGGTCCCAGTCCCTCGGTTTCAGCCCCGTCAGCAGAACTCCAGCCGCCCGCAACCGCGTTCCATCCGCACCCGGCTTCTCCACACTCCCCGGTAGCAACAACGCCGGCGCAATACGCAATCCGTCTGCTGAAGCCTCCACGCTGGCCTGCATCTCAGCAGCCAACTGCTCCCGCACAAAACGCGGCGAATTGACCACATGAGTCATGCGGCCCAGTCGACTCAGCGTCATCTGACGCAGGCTGGCACGCACCGAATCTCCGACAATCAGCGAACCACCAATCACCGAGGCCGAAATCGCGACCGCCAGCAGAACCGCAGCATGCGTCCGGCGATACCACAACAGACTTTTCAGAATCAGTCCCAACACAACTCAACCCTCCCCGGTGCGCCCTGCCACTCGCTCTCCAGCCCCTCAGCGAAACTCGATTCGCTCCGGACAGAATCGCTTCAGCTTCCCGGAATCAATCTCCACACCCAACCCCGGCCCCTGAGGAATTGTCAATAGTCCCTCGCCGTCAATTCGAAACGGCTCCGTCGTCAACTCGTCAATGTACGCACACGGAGTCAGATACTCCACATACCGCGCAACCGGCAGAAATGCAGAAATCTGCAGATCCGCGGCCAGCCCAATCGCCGTGTTCCACCCATGAGGGACGACCTGCACGTTGTGGTCCTGCGCCATCCACGCGATCCGCCGGAACTCACTCAATCCCCCGTTCTTGGTCACGTCCGGCTGAATAATGTCCACGGCATGCCGCTGCAGCCACGGCTGAAACGCCTGCCGGCGAGTCAGAACCTCGCCACTGGAAATCGGTACCGGTGACACTCGCGTCAATTCCACAAAACCATCAAGATCATCCGGCGGCAAAGCCTCCTCAAACCACACAATATTGTAGTCCGCCAGCATCTCCGCCGTGTTCCTCGCCCAGTTTGTTCCATGGGGCCAGAATTGCTCACTGCCCCCCGCATCCACCATCAACTCAACCTCGTCCCCAACGGTCGCTCGAGCCGTCCTGATCAGCAACTCATCAAACGCACGATCCCGACGCCCAAACGGTCGCCAACCCATCTTGATCGCTCGAAATCCCCGCTCCACAACACTCGTCAATGTCTTCGCCAACGCCTCCGGCTCGTCAAAAAGTATCGATCCATAAGGCTTGATCCGATCACGATAGTTGCCACCCAGCAATCGCGACACCGGCTGGCCACACGCTTTTCCCATGATGTCCCACAACGCGATGTCGATCCCACTGATCGCATGCGTCACAGATCCACCACGACCCTGCCAGAACGTTGACTGATGCAGCGTCTCCGAAACTCGCTCCGGCTCGTTTCCCGGACGACCCTTCAACAACGGCCACAACAATTCCACTGCACCGGCAATCAACCGACCAGACGTAAAACAACTGCCAAATCCGGATAGCCCCGAATCCGTATGCACAATCACCAGCGTATGCAGATTCTCCTGCGGCTCATGCCCTTGCGGCCAACCTCCGTCCACCGTCGCTCCTGTCAGCGGACACACATCCACACCCGTGATCTTCACTGCAAGACTCCCGCCTGAACCCTTCAAAACAACCTGCCACGCCTCGGACTCACTTCGCCCGACCAACCAGAAATCGTCACGCCTCACACACTTCCACGCCGCCAAGCCGACAGCATCCGGTGCTCCGCGTCAGAATAAGGCATCACCCGCCCGTTTCGAAGCGAACTCCTCCCTTTCCCCACAGTTCAAAACCACAACCTTTCAAACGACAAATGCCCACCGGACCACGAAATCCTCAATCGCCAACGGCCTCCGATGGTCGCAGTCCTCGAAATCTCACGCACGATTTTCGTCGTCACCGCAGATTAGCAGATGTTCCTGCTCCCCGTGTGCTACCATTCCCGCCATCACAGATTTGCTTCGATATCGTCCCCGTCGGATACTCCGGTGTCCAACGGATTTTCAGCCCTCAAATCGCCATCTCACCGCCGCCCGACAGTCCTTACCATGCCACGACCCATGTCCTGCCCGTTCGATCTCCACCGCCTGCTGCGAGAGACCAGCCTCCAGCATGTCGAATATCACCCCAGCCTCACCTCCACCAACACACTCGCTGCAGAACTCCTCGAACCGCTGATCGCCCGCTCCCCAGCACTCGTGCTTGCCGCCGAACAAACCGCCGGTCGTGGACGACGCGGAAATCAATGGTGGTCCGCCGCCGGCTCACTCACGTTCTCACTCGTCCTCCGCTCCCTCGATCTGCCATTGCCACCTGAGCGTCGCCCGATGGTTGCGATCGCCGCCGGACTCGCTGTCCGTGATGTACTCGCCAGCCTCGCTGCCAACCTTGAATTCTCCCTGAAGTGGCCCAATGATGTCCTGACGAATTCCCGAAAAATCTGCGGAATCCTCGTCGAACAACACGGTAACGTCGATCAGCAGGGGCTCATCATCGGGATCGGTGTCAATGTCAACAACTCGCTTGCCGAAGCCCCCACGGACGTCTCACAACGCGCCACATCGCTGTCCGATCTGCAGGGACAACCCTTCGATCTGACCGATGTCCTCATCCGCATCCTGCTGCAACTGGATGCCCGCATCAGCCAACTTGTCAGCCAGCCTCGACTGGCCCTGTCTGAGGCCAATCATCACAACGTCCTGAATGGACGCGTCGTCTCTATCCAAACCGGCGATTCCAGAATCTCCGGAACCTGCGCCGGAATTGATGAAGATGGGCAACTGGTGCTGCAGACACTCAACGGCCTCGTACGCTGCCCCACGGGTGTTGTCTGCGAATGGTGAGCGGGCACTCCTGTACGTCCCACAGGCCCTCGCAAACCTGCCACAGACCCTGCTACCAGTCCCAAAGGCTCTCTGCAGATTCTCATATCCCCCCCGGTCATGCCATGATGTCCCGGATCGGCTGAGCCCCCTCGACGCCCACCAGAGAATTGTCCAACCCGCCAAAGAAATATGTCAACTGCTCCGGATTCAAACCCAGCAGCGTGAGAATTGTTGCGTGCAGATGCTTCACCTGAAACACTCTGTCAACCGCCTGGCTGCCTAACTCATCCGTTGAACCCACACTGGTTCCACCCCGAATTCCTCCCCCGGCCATCCACGTGGTGAACCCATAACTGTTGTGATCGCGTCCACTGCCTTTTGCATACTCCGCCGTTGGCTGCCGCCCGAATTCCCCGCCCCACACAATCAGCGTCTCCTGAAGTAGACCTCGAACCTTCAGGTCCTGAATCAATGCCGCTATCGGTTGATCCGTTTCACCGGCGTGCAGCGTGTGGTTCGCTTCCATGTCCGTGTGTGCATCCCAATTGTCGTCGTTGTGCGCTCCACCGGAGTAAATCTGGATGAATCTCACACCCCGCTCCACCAGTCGCCGCGCCAGCAAACACTGACGTCCGAATTTTTCCGTCCGGGGATTGTGCAAGCCATACATTTCCTGTGTCGCCAGAGTCTCCTCGCTCAGATCCACCGCCTCCGGTGCCCTCGACTGCATCCGATATGCTAATTCGTAACTGGCAATCCGAGCTGACAGATTCGTGTTGTCCGCACGCGACACCAAATGCTCTTCATTGTATTCACGCAGAGTGTCCAGAAGTCGACGCTGCGCCGATCCGGCAATCGCTTTCGGTGGTTTCAGGTCCAGAATCGGATTGCCCTGCGATCGCATCACCGTCGCCTGATAGGTCGCCGGCATGTAACCGCTACTCCAGTTCTTCGCCCCACTGATCGGACCACCACGCGGGTCCAGCATCACTACAAATCCCGGTAGATCCTCGTTCACGCTTCCCAGGCCATAATTCACCCATGACCCCAGACACGGATGACCACTCAGAATCCGCCCCGAATTCATCATCAGCATCGCCGATCCATGGATCGGAGAATCGGCTGTCATGGAATGCAGAAAGGCCATGTCGTCCGCCTGCCGTCCCAGATGCGGAAACAAATCACTCACCCACTTGCCGCACTCCCCGTACTGCCGGAATTTCCACCGAGGCTCCACGATTCGGCCCTGGTTCCGATGCCCCCCGCGGCCAAAGGTCCTGACCTCCACCGTCTTCCCGTCCATCCCATACATCGATGGCTTGTAATCAAAAGTGTCCACCTGACTGGGACCGCCATACATGTAGAGAAAGATGACGCTCTTCGCTTTCGCTGCCACCAACGGCTCCTTCGCCGCCAGCGGATTTCGAAATGCATTGACCCCGTCCGCTGCTACCGCCTGATTCGCCAGAAATCCATCCCGGTCCAGCAGCGCCGTCAACGCCAGCCCGGTAAACCCACTCCCCGACTGCCACAGAAGTTCACGCCGAGTCCGGCCGCAGAAGTTCCTCAACGTCATGACCTGTCCTCTGTTTTCCGCCACTCACAAACTCAATTCCCTCGCAGAATAAACGCTGGCACCTTCGAAAAACAGAGCCCACCAGCCGCATTCCGCACCCAACAGTCACAAAGTCCGCTGCATGGTCGGCTCCGAAGCGTCAGAAGACCGCTCTCAGTCCCCTTCACCAGGCCGCCGGACCAGTCATCGTCGCATCCCCAAAGACGCGGTGCATCGGCGAAAGGACTGAACAGAGAATGGCGGTAACTCCTCCACGGTCACTACTGCCAGGTCCACAGAGCCTGATCCTCAGTCTGCATTTTTGGCATTTCCGCCGCGACGCAGACAAACAGATCAGCGGCAGGGCAGGGGACCCGCTCAGCGATCTTCTGCCTCCACTCCTTCGAGGCCCCTCGGCACCATACGCCTACTGGGCAGTCGACTTGCTGCCGTTTGGTGACCCAATAATCGGAGTGCCGTCCGGTAACGGCCGGGCCGCAATACGCAACTGTAGCCCATGTGCCAACTCACGGATCGCAGGAAATCCCGCAAACGAATTCTCATAAACCCACAACGTGATCACCGAATCCGGCGGATACGTTTCCAGCTGCTGTCGAAATCTCGAACCCGGACGGACCGCGTCCTCCACACTTTCCTGCAACAACGTGTCCTCGACCAGCATTTCCCATCGCGAAACATTCACTCGTACCCGTCCATCTCCCGTCTGCAGAGACTCCAGTGCTGAGGGGCCGTCTTTCTCAACGGTGTACTTCATCGAGTAGCCGCCCACCGGTCCCACTCGGCCTTCGAACTGGTTGAATCGCATAATCGCTGAGCTTCGCGACAGCACCTGCGCCCGCAACCGCTCCAGCAGATCATTCAAAGGGATCTCGCTGATAAAACCTCCGTCCATCCGAAAGTGATGCTCGTCCGATTCCACCGGACGCGTAACCGGAGACAAGCGATGCTGCAGTCGATCCGCTGGCTGCGTTTTCTGCTCAGCAGCCTGCAGCTGGTCGGTAAGCGTCTGCGTTTCAACAACCGCAGTACGAATTCGTCCCGACGCAGCCACCTCCGAATCGCTGGCCCGACGTAATGCCGTTTCCAGCTCCTGCACCTGATGTCGATGTTTTCCAATCGCACTCGTTAATGAGGCAATGCGGGCGGCCACCGCAGATCGCTCCACCTCCAGCTTCCGCACACGACGATCGTTACCCGCGACTTCCGTCGTGCGAGACTCCAGTTGCCCCCGCGACTCGGCCAGCTGCTGTTCCAGTGCTCCATCTTCCACCCGAGCTGCAGCGAGGGCTTCCGCCAGCTGCTTTTCCTCGGCCTCCAGGTGCATACGCTCTTTCACCAGCGTCTGCTGCAGAGTACGGGCTCGCTGAAGCGATTGCTCCTCCGCCTCTCGCTGAGCACTCACCGCCGCCTCCGCCTTCACAGCCATCGGCGCTGGCGGTTGACGCTGCAGTCGCACGCCTACCACCACAATCAGAATGATCAGAATTCCCACGATGTTGCAGACAACATCCAGAAAGGAATCTGAACCGAACTCCAGCTCCGGTCTCTGCGTTCGACGGCTCATGGCGCTTCCTCCGTCGCTGCCGCTGCGAGGTGAGCGTAACCGGCGTCATCCCGAGGCAGCATGTACGGCGTCACTTCGTAAAGAACCACGGAATGAATTCCCGATCGACGCAGGGAAGCCGCCAGCGGCACTCGCCACTTCTCGCCCCCCGGACTCACCACAAATCGCACAATCGGCATCAATTCATCCCGCGGCGAACGACGGGCATCCTGCAGCTCAATGTTCATGCCCTTCAACAGCGCGGCTTCAGCGAACTCCACCTGCTGCTCAGAAATTTTCACCGCCGGCTGCTGCGCTACCGTCATGTGCTGTTCGTCCAGAAACACCACGATCCCCACCGGAATGGCTTCGCCTGAACTTCGCTTGCCGCGACCCCCAAGTCGACGCATGGTGTCACGATCCACCCTGGATCGATCCCCGGAACCACCCGATGCAGGTTCCCCTGTGGAATCATGATTCGACTGGCCACTTCCCGGAACAGCGCCGGCTCGGCTCTTTCCTGACTCAGATGACTTCGAGGACTGATACCACGGCACGCCATCTTCCTCCCCAGCCGCTTGCGTATTCGAAGCCGCCAGGGCGGGAACCTCCGGGGACATCGGTTTGCTCGCCCCCGCTTTCGCACTCTGGGACTGCCCGGTCGCTGATGCCGTCGTTCCTGCCTGTGACTCCGAAAGCAATTGATCCAGTGCCGTCGATCCGGAACCCCCGGCAGCCGGAACTCCTGATCCGCTCGCCGAGCTTGTCAATGGGCTCCCCGAAAACGCTTGACTACGGCGACCAATCAGGCGACTTCCCTGCAGAGTCCCGTCACCGCCAAACATCGCATCCGCAAATCGTTTTTCCGTCTCGCTGCGTAAGCTGGAACCTGGCAGGACATCATCACCCACAGACGAGTCCGACACGCCTTTTTTCGCCACAACATTCGGCTCGGCGACGCCCTCCGAAACACGATTCGCCGCCAAAGAGGCCTCAGCCAACGCACGCTGCTGCGCATAACGCTCAGCAAACTCCTCAGCCAGTCGCTCTGCATCCCCGGCCTGCATCCGGCCGCGCGGATTACCCGCCGCCTGAGATTCGGCGCGGTTTTCAAAAAACGATGGAGGCGGTGTGACACCACCGGCGTAAAACTTTCCTTCCAGCCGACGACGCGTCTTCGGTGCCTCTTCAATCACGCGACCGTCCGGCCGAATCGTTAATTTCCTGTCCTGCGGCTCGGACTCACCCACGCCACCACCGCCGCCAGCAGCCCCCTGTCTCTGGCGCTCCTGCTCAGTCATGGCAAACAACTTCGCATACAGATTCTCACGACGCCGAAACGCCTCCGCCATCGCCAGCCGAACAGGCGGCGGCTCGCCAGGATCAGGCTCACCCGCCACTATCGAACGATCCGGCAGAATCAACTCATATCCGTAGTGAATGTTCGATTCCGTCAGGATCCGCTGCGCTCCATAAAATGCCAGACTTCCACCAGGACGAACCAGAAGCAACACATAAGGCGCATCCGTCACCGCTCGACCACTGCGGTGACGATGAGTCGCCAGAATTGCTGAGAGCAACGGATTGTCTCGAACAGGGAAGCTCTCCATGTCCCCCATGGTGATCTCCACACCATTCGGAAGAAGCTCGAAGCCCCGGGAAGTCACATCGATCACAATGGGCGTTCGTGAAGAACCCGTTGAGTTGGAAAACTGCAGCAGAGTCTCTGTCCCCGTAGAGGCGGCAGCAGCCTGCTCCGCCTTCCGAACCTGCTCCCGCAAACTGACCAGCGCAGAGGACTTTTCAAAGAGCCTGATCTCCGCATCCTTTACCGCATCTTCTGCTCGAGCCAACTGGTCGCGTTTTTCCAGCAATCCACGCTCAGTCTCCGACAACTCCGCAACAAGTCGAGATTCCTGCTCCCGCAGCGTTTTCAACTCCTGATCCAGCTCTTCCGCCGCTTTCCCCGTCGTATTCGTGGACGTCGCGCGGATTTCGGACTGCAAACCAGACAACTGCGCCTGCTTATCCGCAACCGCAGATCGATGGCGAACCACGTCCTGCTCCAGCTGCTTAACTCGCGCCTTCAGTGACTGAACTGTCTGCTGCAATGAATCCACTTCAACCGACAATGTCGCCAACTCACTTCGCCGTGATGCCGACACCTCCTCAGAATCCACCGACACAGCCGACGGTTCAGGAATTGCCTGTTGATCCTGCCGAATCTTTCGCGTCATCACCAGCAGAAGAAGAATCAGCGAACCCATCGCGCAGACGAGCACTGCCAGAAATGGAAACAGCGATACAGAGTTTTGATGCTGTCGCCGAGCCATGAATCTCTCTCATCACCGTGAAAATCGCATCTCAGTCGGTTCACAGACGAGCTGTTTCCCCAGTGGGAAAACTCCCTGAGTCCACCTCGAATAACGCCCCGTCGGCACCATCAGCCTTGCCCTGCTCAAACCTGCTGCCGCAGGCACGACTGCACACCCTTGTCAGGCGGCCGCCCGCAGATGAGTCTTGGCTGTCAGCACCGCAACCGCCGCATTCAAACTGTTCACCGTTTGCTCCAGCGTCTCCACCACACGCAATGTTTCCAGATTCTGATTCAGCTGCGCCTGCAGATTCACCAGACGTTCTTCAGCCTCCGTCATCTGCAGCAGAGTTCGCCCGAGGCGATGCAACTCTTCAGCCTGTCCAGCGGCCGACACTGACGTGGCCTGCAAGGCTGTCTGCCACGCATCAACCCGCTGCACAAACGTTGATACCGCTGTCTCAAATTGTCTTGCCACAGCCACAGAACCCTGCTGCAGAGCCATGGCGTAGCTGTCCCGCGCCTGTCCAAGATTATCCCGGTGCGCGCTCAGTGTCGCTTCCGTCTCATTGGCAAGCGCCTGAGCCAGCGTGGTGGTCTGGTGCTGCAGCGTCGTCTGCCAGTCCATCTGCAGAGTAGCAAACCGCGCATTCCAGAACTCCGCCTGCTGCGACAGCATTTCAGCAGTCCACTGCGCCACGGCCGCATCAGCGCCAGCAGGCCCGGAAACGCCACCCTTATCAAAACACGGCAACAGTATCTCAATCCCGAACTGCTCCGCTTCGTTCAGTACAGACTGCTCACTGCGCTCCACCAGAAATGTTCCAAACACCAGAATCATCGACATGCCCAGAGCCTGCGCGGTCGTATCAAACGCCACGGCCAGGCCAGATGTCACCTCCGGAAGCGAAGAATCCAACTGCTCCGGAGTCACATTGGCGATCGCCATCGTAATCCCGATCACCGTACCCAGAAAACCCATGATCGGCACTGCCCACGTCACCGTACGCACCAGCTGAAAACTCTGAGTCAGCCGGTCCACCGCAAGGTCCGCCAGGTACTTCAGATGGTCGTCAACTGCGGTCTCCGGACGGCGGGTCACATGATGCAGCACATCTTCAAACCGCTGCCCCATCACCGTGGTACGCACGTTCCGAATGGCCGTCGTTTCCAGCCAGGAACTCATCGCAGCCACTATCGATCCAGTATCCTGTCCCGATGCCGACCACCCCTGATCGTGTGCCAGTCGCCTCGTCTCTTCGATAGCACGACGCTCAGATGGCAGGCGACGAAATTTCTGCCAGAGGATCGCCATTCCAATGAAAAAGATCCCGGATGTCACATACTCAAGCGGATGCCCGCAGAAGTACCGCTGATAAAACTCCGGACCTCCACTGAACATCGCCGCAGGATAGGGTGCTACCAGATAAAACAGCACCGTAACGCCCAAACCCCACATCATTCCCGACCACGTGGATGACATCGGAAGTCGGCGAGAGCCTGTGGTCGCGGAAGCAACGTTGTCCATAAGTCGATTCCTGGTCCCGGACGGGGAAAATTCCAAAAACTATTCCTGAAAACCGGCGGCTCATTTCCAGCCACAACTCAACGGACAATAACCAGCAAACGAGGTTTCGCGGGCACCGATCCGCAGTTCTCTCAACGATCCAATGAGCCTGAAAACACAAACTCACACAACAAACGCCAATTGCTGCCGACAAACCGGCTCCTCCAGCAATCCCTGCCGCCAATACGTCGCGCAAACCACCACCATTCCCCGCAATCGACACAACCAGCACAATCAGTCCAGCCTATCTTCCACCCCACCACACTTTCGCAACACTTTTAGGTGCCATGCACTAAAACCCCCAATTCAATCGCAATAATGGCACCCTTTAACATCAACACAACAAAATGCCATTTTGACATCGCGTGGTGAGTTCAGGTGCCATGCACTTTTGCTCCTTGGTGCGGTCAGGTGCCATGCACCTTTGCTCCGACGTTTTGACCAACGGCTTTCGGTAGCCTGGATCCGGGCAAGGAAAAACACGTCAAAATGGCGTTTTTCTGCAGCCGCTGAATAACGGCCAGTTTGGCGGCTCCACGGGGTCCTGCACACCTTGCCCCCGGAACCAGATCTGGACACCTGTTTAGATGTCGGTCGCTTTCTGCGTCTCCGATAATGCCAGACTCTCAGCCGCCCAGCGACTTCTGGCTGGACTGAATCTCCCTTTCACCCGGCGAGCCGTGTGAATTGAAGATCGCTCGGTAGTGATGATTGCGATCTGCAGGTCACCGTACGGCACGACATCGGTAGACGCCGAGGGCCTTCGGCCCCTTCGTCAGCAGCTGACTTCAGCCATTCGCAGAAATTCTCATCTGCATGACGTGAACACACGTCAACCAAAACACATCTGTCGGCCGCCGCGAAAGAACCTCGCGTCGTGCCAGAGACGAATCGCCGCTGTTGGAAAAGATGATCACTGCCCGGTCACACCCAGCCCTCACTCCTCGAACCCCACCCCAGTCGTCAGCCCGCATCACAGCCAATCAGCAACACTATTTCGCCCAGGCTTCGATCTCAGTAACGCCGCTGCGGGCTGCACCTTTGTGCTCGAGGGCAGCGCGTATCCGAGTCGTCACAACGGGCTGAAACGTCAAACGGTTGGAGAGTCCACCCAGCGGTATTTCGGGACTTGCCTGAAGGAGCTCTACCGGCTTCCAGTCAACTCCGTCATGCCACTGTACGACGATCGATTTTGGCGCCTGAACCCCACCCCCGTCGTCATAAATCAGCAACTCGAGGCGGCCTATCTGCTGAGGTTTTCCAAAATCCAGCTCGAGCCAGTCCGTAGAGTTCGGAGACTCGTAACTGGTCCATCGATTGTGAGGATTGGCGGCAAATACACTTCTCCCGTCGTTTGCCATCTCAATTCTGTCAAATCGGGATGTATATGAGGCCGTCACTTTCGGGAATTCGGCCCCTGATTTTGCGACCGCAAGGTTTCCCTCGGGAGCCGGGGGGCGAGCCACCGGTCTTACCGCTGATCCCCAGACTTCAACCTCCGTCAATCCCATCGGTCTTCCCGCCGCTCGCGTCATCACCATCCGAAACTGTCGCACGGGCAATTCCGTAAAACGCCAGGTATTGGCTGCTCGCCCCGTGGGAACATCATGAGAACAACGCGCCCGCAAGGGCTCCCATTCGGCTTCCGGAGCCGTTCTGTGAAACACCTCGCACTTCAGCGGCGGCGCAACAGACCCGACATCTTCAAGAAACATCATCCGCAAAGTGTCCACGGTGCGAACCATCCCTAAATCCAGCTCAATCACGTCTTCGTGGCCCACACCTTCCGCTGCAACCCAGTGATTCGGCGGGTGCAGGTCATACCATGCGTTTCCATCGACCAGCTTTGCAGGCGCTGTGCCTCGTTGGACAGACCCTGCCGTTATTCTCGGGTAGTAGTCCCCGTCATTGTTGACAGCGAAATTGACCACCACAGGGCGAGCATTACTTCCTGAAACCGGTGGAAGAGCACTCGCGGGGACTGTCACTGACAGTGGCTCCAGACGTTCACTCCAGCCAACCTGCACCCCATTCACCAAAACACGTAATCCCGCTCCACGCCCATAACGACTGCCATCACGATCCCAGAGAATTGTCAGTCGCTGATGGTGATACGCCACGTCATCCAGCGCGAACCATGGCCAATCCACAGGCGCCAGAGGGATTATCTCAAGCGTCTCACCGGACGATGGCTTCAGCCCCACCAGCCCGGTGATGACCAGATCGCAAAATCCTGAATGAAAATAGTGTTCGGAATGGTTGTAGCCGTCATGGCCCTCAAACGAGCCTGTGTCCGGGTGCAGGGCTTCAGCCAGATACGGTTTTCCATCCTTTCGATGAGATCTCGCATAGGTCTGAAGAAGGCGAACATAGTCAGCAGCAGTGACCGGCAGTTTTGATTCTGATGTGCGATAAGCCGGGTTCTGAAGGAGATTTGCGAGGCCTTTAAGAGTCTGCGTGGTGGCGTAGGGCCACGACTGACCACTCCACCAGCAACACCACTTTTGCAACAGGAACATCGGGTCATGCCGCTCGACCGTACTGGGACCATAAGCGGCGGCGAAGTATTCCGGGTCCATCAGATACTTCCACGCAGCCTCATAGCCGCGATCAGTAGCCGGCATACCGAACTGCCATGGCACATACCCAATCAACTCTCGACCATGCTCATTACCAGCAAATTCCCCCGACTCATAAGTGCGGGTCAGTCTGCGGACCTTGTGCCCTTCACGCTCCTCGTCATCACGGTACATCGGCAGAAAAAACCCGCGTCTCTCGTCCCATAACAACGACTGCATCCTCTCTTTCAGTGCATCAGCCTTCTTCTGCCATATCGCCGCAAGCGCGGGCTGGTCGTCCAATCGGGCAATTCGAGCAATCGCTTCTGCATCCGCCCACATGTAAGCGTTGAAACTGGGCCGGTACCCCGGCGCTCCCCGCAGGATGTCTTTCGTCTGCCGACTGTTGATGTTGAACTCCATCCCATCATCGTGACCAGTCTGCCAGAACAACCCAACCTCCGGAGAAAATTGCCGCGCCTCCCAGCCCTCGTAGTTCCTGATCAGATCAGGAAGCAGATCGCGAATGAAATGATCGTCCGGATGCACTTCATGCACTGCCCAGATCGAATCCGCCAGCCATGTGCTGTAGTTTCGCGGTTGAGCCCCCGGCGTGCGAAACCAGTATCGGGAATAGTCGTTTGCAACCTCCGGACTACGCAACCAACGCGCCTCGTACAACTGGTGCCCCGCAGGACAACTGATTGCCCCATAAGCTCCGGACCAGAACGGGCGATCAATGAATTCCGTAAATGAATACCCGCTGTCGGGCGAACCATATGTCAGGTGACGAGTCAGCAGCTCCCAGCGGTAATACCATGTGGTCGTAATCTCTTCATCCGGACATTCAAAAAACGGGATGTTGTCAGCATACCACGCCCAGTCTCGATTCTCCCAGAACGTCTGCTGCTGCAGCTGACGCTGCTTGTCAAGCACCTGAGCACTGGCAGGCAGAGCTTCACACAGTAGGAGACCCAAAATGACCAGAATCCAACGCGTACGCATCGACTTGCTCCGTTCTTCCGGAATGGAGGGGACTGGGAAGCCGCGTTCCGCTGCGGACACTGCACCGCACCAGCACACATCCGACAAACCCGCAACCGAACCACCCCTTCGCTCTGTAACAAACTAACGCCACACCCGCCCGGAGGGAAGCGGGCCCCAAAACGATTTCAACCACAGACAAAATCACCAATGGCGACAACCGCCCTGACTACACTTGTGTCTCTGTCCCCTTGTCTGAACAATGCACCCAACGCATGCGTCCCTGTCACTGCGACGGCGTGCCGCGAATACCGTGCAGAACCTGTTGTTCAGGAATCTCGTAATGTCCCAGCCCTCCGTCATCATCAGTGCCTTCGCCGACGAGGCCGCTAATCGTCGCACTGCTCTCGAGCAAATGACGGCTCTCGCCGCTATCGGCATCCGCCATTACAGCCCTCGCTTTATCGACGTCACCGGGGAAGGACGCGTGGAACACGTGACTGAACTGAGTGACGAAAAACTTGAGCAGCTTAACCGCATGCACGCCGAATATGGCGTCAGCGTCACCAGCATTGGTTCCCGCCTTGGCAAAGTAAAACTACTCAATATCGAGGACGGCTCGCACAACCGATTTGTGCCTTTTGCCGAGTACCTCTCAGGAGAGGTGGCCAAAACCATCCACGCCGCAAAGACGCTCAACACCAAATTGATTCGCGGATTCTCGTTCTACCACCCGCGAGGCACAGCGCCGGAACAGCACCTTGACAAAGCGGCCGATCAGATCCGCGAAATCACCCGCATCTGCGCTGACGAAGGACTGGTCTATGGCGTCGAAATTGAGCCTAACCTGATCGGTGAGACCGGCCCTCTGCTGGCAGAACTCGCGAAACGAGTGAATCATCCCTCCATGGTGTTGATTTACGATGCCGGGAACGTGGCTGCTCAGAACAAAAATGCCATACAGGTCTTCGCTGAATACAAGGCCACTCTTCCATGGCTCGGCTGGATGCATGTCAAAGACTACCGGATTGACCCTTCACTGGTCTGGGAAGGTGCCGTCGACGAAGAACGCCTGAAGAACTTTGTGCCATGCGATGAGGGTGACTCCGGGCACGAAATGATCTTCCGGGATCTTCGAGAACAGATTCCACTGATGGAGCCTCGACTGCGACAACTCGGACTCCCTGGATTCTACCTTGAAACAGAACCGCACCTGAAAGGTGGTGGGCAGTTTGGAGGTTTCAGCGGTCCCGATGGAATGGGAGTTGCCGTTCGATCACTCTGCTCAGCACTCCAATATGCAGGCATCGGCTACAACCTCAGGACATTTCGAGATATCCGGGAGCTTCGTGGTTTCTGATCCACTTCCCGAAACCTTCTCCTTCAATCTGCCAGCAGGACTGCTCCCTTCGTAGTCGCACTGGTGACCTTACAGCTCTGTTTTCAGATTGCTTTCATCTATGCCGTCCCTTATCGAAAAAACTCAGGGAGCCCTCGTCTGTCCGCGGTGTCACGCCAAATTGGTACAGGATGGTGATTCACTGATCTGTACCGATCCCGATACCCGACTTCGCTATCCTGTGCTTGATGGAATTCCACGACTCCTGGCAGATGAGGCGGAAGTTTTGTCTCCGGAAGCCTGGCAGGAGGCCATGACACGGGCCAGCCAGCCGTGATCATGTCTTCGTTTTCTCCAATCGCCGATGCAGCGTTGTGTCGGCAGGTATTTTTCAGCGGGATTTCGGAACAACGCTGTTCCCCGGCGACACACCCTGTGTCCGGACACGCTTCACTCCCGCGCAGTGCTGTTTTCAGGATCTTCTAAAATGACCGATATTCACGATCTGACTCGCCGGCTCCAGAAGCCAGCTGATTCGAAAATTGTTCTTTACGTAGCCGATGGTCTCGGGGGACTTCCCCTTCAGCCCGGTGGGAAAACGGAACTGGAAACAGCGAATACACCCCACCTCGACGCACTCGCACAACGCGGCGTCCTTGGCATGAGTATTCCCGTGCTGCCGGGCATCGCCCCGGGAAGCGGACCCGGACATCTCGGACTCTTCGGTTACGACCCGCTCAAATACGACATCGGCCGCGGTGTTCTGGAGGCCCTCGGGATTGACTTTGCGCTCACTGATCGCGATGTCGCTGTTCGAGGCAACTTTGTCACGGTGGATGCTGACGGAAACATCAGTGATCGTCGCGCAGGCCGCGTCTCCTCCGAAATTGCTGCAAAGCTTTGCGAAAAACTGGACTCCATCACCATCCCGGGAGTTGAAGTCTTCGTTCGACATGTCAAGGAATATCGCTTCGTTATTGTAATCCGTGGCGAAGGACTCGGTGGCAACGTCAACGACACGGACCCACAACGTACTGGTGTGCCGCCGCTGAAGCCTCAGGGGAATGATCCGGCGTCTCAAAAAACTGCTGCCATTCTGGCTGAGTTCACTCGACAGGCCGGCGAACTGCTCAAGCACGACCAGCCCGCAAACCTGCTGACCATGCGAGGTATCGCCAGAATGCCTCCAATCCCAAAGTTCCAGGATGTCTACGGAACGCGGGCTGCCGCTATCGCCGTTTACCCGATGTACCGAGGACTTGCTCGTCTGGTCGATATGGACATCCTCGATGCTGGTCACTCTCTCGAAGATCAGATGAAGTGTCTCAAAGACAACTGGGATAAGTACGACTTTTTCTTCATCCACTTCAAATATACGGATAGCACTGGTGAAGATGGAAACTTTGATGCCAAGGTCCGGCGCACCGAAGAGTATGACTCCGGGATTCCTCACATCGTGGCACTCAAGCCAGACGTGCTGATCGTCACCGGCGATCACAGCACGCCCGCTAAAATGAAGTCGCACAGCGGTCACCCTGTCCCAACGATGCTCGTCGCAGACAACTGCCGCTTCGATGGCTCACGACAGTTCGGTGAATCTGCCTGCCGTGTAGGTGAACTTGGTATGTTCGAGGCCAAATATCTGATGCTGCAGGCACTCGCTCATGCCGGTCGACTCGAAAAATACGGAGCATAACGCTCAACAGCAGACTCGCCGGCCACGACAATCGTCGTGGTCGGCGAACTCTCCGAGCCAATGAAATTCCCGCCTGCTTTTCAGCGGACCTCAACCTCTTTGAAATAACTATTTGCCGTCATGCTTCTTGGTCTGGGAACTGATATCGTTGAGATTGACCGGATTCGCAGCATGATGCAGCGTCACGGATCTCATTTTATCGATCGATGCTTTACGCCCGGCGAAATTGAGTATTCGCAGAAGCACCGCGATGCCGCCGTCCGCTTCGCCGGACGCTGGGCCGCGAAAGAAGCCGTCGTCAAAGTCCTTGGAACCGGTTTTGTTCAGGGGATCACTTTCCATGATATCGAAATCATCTCTCTGCATACCGGCCAGCCAACCGTAAGGCTTTCCGGCGAAGCCTGTCGTATCGCCGAATCCATGGGCATCGATTCGATTCGAATTACGATCTCACACGCCAGAGAATACGCAACAGCCACTGCAATTGGTCTCGCAGCGACAACCAACGCGCCTCCCCAGTCGAGACAGGGCTGACAAAAGAGTCCTCCTCGAGACCGCTGTCTGCCGCCACGTGCAGACAACGGATGTTCCTGAAACAGCAATCACTCCTGTGCGCCGATCATGCTTCGAACAGAGTGCCGCCTCAAACCGGTCACTCAGTCCACAAACAGAAACTCATTGGAACAGAACAAAACCTGCACCAGTTGCTCCAGCGGCGTTAACTCCGGATTGGGCGGAACTGGAAAGTCTTTTGTCGAGTTCCATCGCTGTGCGGATTCACTTCCCGGCTGAGTGATTTCGATTTCCCAGTCAAATTGATCACTGTTCAGTTCTCGATCGATATCGACAATGAAATCAAGCGTTTCACCAGCCTGAACGTCTATCGGTTCATGAGCCACTTCCATTCGCTGCTGGTGGAGCTTCTGATGTTTTGTCCAGAATCATCGGTAAAAAATTAGCCGAATCCTGGGGACAACCGGTTGTGGTCGAAAATAAACCTGGTGGTAACGCACAGATTGGTGCTGCAATGGTTGCCAAGTCAGATCCTGACGGCTATACCTTGCTCGTAGTCGATTTGAGTGCATTGACCCAGGCACCGACCTTGATGCCAACTCTGACTTACAACCCCGAAAAGGATCTGGTGCCTGTATCGGTGATTGCCTATTCACCTCATATACTCGTTGTTGCGAATAAATTGCCCGTCAAAACGTACGACGAGTTTGTCGCT
>JALQWE010000181.1 GCA_023258825.1 Planctomycetaceae bacterium
GTCGACCTGAGTCAGGTCGTCGCGATCCTGGACCAGCAGACCGCCACTGACACGGCGATAGTCCGGTGCTCCCCGATCCGCGTCGCTGAAGTCCACCTGCATCAAACGGACATTGCCCTTCCATTTGGGTTTGGTGGTCAGAATCTCGATGGCTGCGGGGGCGTACCCCGGGGCGATGATGGCTTCGATGAATCGGCCAGGTTCGCACATCCGTTCGGCTGTGGCGGCATCGACGATGCGGTTCAGTCCGATAATAGAACCGAAGGCACTCACGGGGTCACCTTCGTAGGCTTTGTGGAAGGCCTCAGCCAGTGTGGCGGCCACGGCACAACCACACGGATTGTTGTGCTTGATCACGCACGCGGCTGGTTGCCGATACTCTGAAACAATGGCCCGCGCGGCGTCCAGGTCGAGGAGATTGTTGTAGGAGAGTTCTTTGCCATTCAGTTGGCGGGCTGTGGCCAGAGTTCCGGGGGCCGGCTGATCCTCGACGTAGAACGCTGCCTTCTGGTGCGGATTTTCGCCGTAACGGAGCTCCTGCTGGAGATGAAAGGACAGGGTCAGTCGCTGCCCGAATGCGGATTTCGGTGTTCCCGAGTTGACTGTGGCGAGGTAATCACTGATTGCCCGATCGTAGACCGCCGTCATTTCGAAGGCGGCACCGGCGAGTTGTCGTCGGTAGGTTTCATCGAGCCCACCGGTTTTGAGTTTTTCAAGCACTTCCGCATACTGGCGGGGTTGCGTCACGATCGCGACATGAGCGTGATTTTTGGCCGCCGAACGGACCATGGATGGTCCTCCGATGTCGATGTTCTTGACCGCTTCATCAAAGGTCACGTCCGGCTTTGCAACCGTCTCCTGGAAGGGGTAGAGGTTTACGACAACCAGCTGAAAGGGCACAATTCCATGGGCAGCAATGGCTTGTGCATCAGACGTCAGAGTTGGTCGTCCGAGGATCGCGCCGTGGACTTTGGGATGCAGCGTTTTGACGCGACCGTCCATGATCTCCGGAAATCCGGTGTAGGTGGTGACATCGATCACCGGAATTCCAGCCTGTTCCAGAAACCGACGAGTGCCGCCGGTGGAAAGGATTTCAAATCCAAGCTCTGTGAGTCCGCGAACAAAAGATTCAAGACCGGTCTTGTCGCTGACGCTGACCAGTGCCCGAAGGGGTGCTGTATTCATAAGATCTGCTGAATATCCGTGAAGGGTATGGCCGGAAATGGTGTGGCTGACCGACAGGTTCCGGGGTCTTTGTTAAACTGCCGGGGCCGTTGTTCAGCGTACCGTGCGAACTGCCGGTTTTCAAATCGAACACCCCCCGGCTTCCCAGTCTGCCACAGAGGAATTGTCCACTGTGGAAGAACCCGCAGAGTCCTCCGGCAGCAGGCCCGGCCGTCAGGCTGATGGCGGGCGGCCGCCGGAACGCAGCACTGCTTCTGCTCGGCTGATCACATCCGCCTCAATCCCGCTTTCGCGCATGTGGGACAGGGTCCGATCGATATCGTAGGGAACTCGGCGGAATTCCACCTGTCCCCGATCGATGATTGCATACGAAGCACGGGGGTCTCCGTCTCTGGGCTGACCAACACTGCCGGGATTAATGACCTGCATTCCATCCAGCTGCAGCTGCATGGGCACATGCGTATGGCCAACGCAGATGAAGTCTGCCTGGACATGTTCCAGTCGTTGAGCCCATTGTTCGGCTGAATCGGAGAGATATTCGTCCAGTGGGTCGCGTGGTGTGGCATGAACCATCAGAAACCGAAGATCCCCAAGGACCAGCTGGCGAGTCACCGGCATGCGTGCCAGCCATGTCAGGTCCGCATCCCCCAGCACCGAAAAATGATGTGGTCGCATGGCTGCCGCGATGGTGCGGTAGGTTCCTGCCGGGCGCATGGCAACTCGTTGCGCAACGGCATGGTCATGATTGCCGCGGACGATCGCGGTGGCATGCCTGCGAACCCATTCGATACAGGGCACCGGATCTGTGGCGTAGTCGACAACATCTCCGAGGAACAGGCAGGCATCAAATCGTTCGTTGATGGCCGACAGGGCGGGCCAGTTGGAATGGATGTCGGCAATCAGCAGGATTCTCATTTCAGCACCTTTCGCTGCCATCGGGGCGTGATGAGTCCTCAGGATTGCGGGATTGATGGAGCCTTCAGTTGTTCAGTGTTCGCTGCGAGTCTCGTAGGGATGAGCCTCACCATCACGACCGATTTGTATCGTATAGGTCCGGCCATCCGGGGCAACGCGTGCAAGGATCCACTGGCCTTCACAGTCAGCAGTCGTCCCATCGTTGGCGATCAAGTTGCGCGGTGCCTGGAGCGATGGGTCGAGGTCGACGTTGCGGTGCAGCTGAAACCAGTTCTTCAGAGACGTCACTTCCCGCAGGGTCTTCAGGGTTGATTCTGCACCACCTTTTTTTGGACCATTGCACATGACCGCGGTGACCGGATCGAGTGCCAGGACCAGTGCGGGGTTGTTGCTGACCGGCAGGCCGTGATGTGTTACCATGAACAGGTCGATCTTTCCGGCGGGGTTACGAGGTGTGACCATGCGGGCTTCGACGTTCCAGGTCAGGTCGCCACAGGTCAGGTAGCGGAACTGCCCGAACGTGAACAACAGTGACAGGCTGGCGGCGTTGTCGCTGGGATCGTCCGGTTGCGGCTGATGGCGGTCAGCAAACGGATTTTCCGGACCTTCGCCGGTGATGACTTCTCGACTGGCCGAGAGTACGCGTGCCTTCAGGGGAGTTGCGCCGGAGCGGAGTTTCAGATACTGCCCGGCCTTCAGCGGTCGTGACTGATTCTGCGAGGCGGAACGGTAGGCAGCAATCCGATCCTGGTAGCCGGGGTCTTCTGCCAGAGTGTCCGGGATGCCACGATCCCAGAACTGTCCGATTGGAAAACTGGCCGCCAGCGCCGCGTGATTGCCGTAATGATCCAGATGCCAGTGGGAAACCACGGCATGATCAATGCCCTTCAAACCTGCGGTGTCGCGGGCCACATTCAGAATCCGATTCAGGTCGCGTCCCTGATTGTCCGGGTAGCCTGAATCAATCAGGATAGATTCCCCTTCCGGGGTCACCAGCAGATTGGCCGCTCCCCCTTCCACGTCAATGAAGTAGATGTCCAGCGTTCCCGTTTTCTGATCGCCATAAACTTTGCCAACTGGAAGAACGAGGCCGGCCATCAGACAGACAAGGACACTGAGTCGGAGTTGAGACATGGCAGGTGCTTTCTGAAACAGGTGCTTTCTGAAAGATCAGGATGTGCGACGGCATTCCTGTGGTCGGTTCGAGCACAGGAGACTTCTGTGCTGTGCGTTCATTCCCGGGCCGTTTCAGAGCCGCTTCGTCGAAGGGGACGAGTCTGATCTGACGCCCGGGAAGATCAGGTTTTCAAAGTGTGCCGAGTGCTGTGATGAGTTTAATGTGACGTGGCTTCGGTTGGAGAAATCTTCGGCTGAGGGGTTGTCAGGAGTGACACGACAATCAGCGTCAGAAATCCGAGTGGAATCGTCAGGATGCCAGGTTGGCTGAACGGCACAATCGCATCGGCCGCATCCAGTCCATAGACGCGGGAATAGGATTCGCCGCTTAGAAGGACCCACGTCATGGACGACACCATGCCCACCACGATCGCTGCGACGATACCCTGTCGTGTGACCCTAGGCCAGAACAGAATCATCACCAGCGAAGGCAGGTTGGCTGAGGCTGCGACACTGAAGGCCCAGCCCACCAGAAATGTCGGATTCATTTTCTGAAAGAGGATTCCCAGCACGATGGCGATAGCGCCGACGAAGACCGAAGAGATCCGAGCCACTCGGACTTTTTCGGTATCCGACATCTTCCATCTGAGTACGCTGCTGAGCAGATCGTGGGTCACAGCGCCGGCGGCGGCAAGAATCAGGCCGCTGACCGTTCCGAGGACTGTGGTGAATGCAATTGCGGAGATCGCGGCGAACAGCCACGTATTCATGCCTTTTGCCAGCAGAGGCGCCGACATGTTTTCATCGCTCACATCCAGCTCTCCACTGGTCATGGCCCCCAGTCCAAGGTACAGAGTCAGGACGTAGAAGAAGCCAATGCTGGCGATCCCCACGATAGTACTCTTGCGGGCACTTCCGGCGTCTTTCACGGTGTAGTAGCGAATCAGAATGTGTGGCAGTGAAGCGGTGCCGCAGAAGAGAGCCAGCATCAGCGAGAGAAAGTTGATCTTGTCCGTGAATTTCTCGCTGCGGATTCCTCGAAACGTCGGATGTTCTCCGGGACGCAATACCTGGCCACCGGGAGTGATTCGTGGATAAAACACAGTGGTTGTACTGCCATCCGTATGTGTCAGCTTTTCGTTTCTCCACAGCACCACCTGACTTTGCTGCAGTGTGCGAAAGAAATCGATGGGTGAGAGCGGTCCGGTTTTCCTGACGCCGCCCGGTAGTTCTGTCAGGTATCCCACCGGATGCAGTTCCGGCTCGCCCTTTTTTGTGCCTTTCGGCAGACCGTTCACCAATTTTTTGCCGTCACTTGTCAATGTCAGCGTCTGTGCTTCGGACAGGATCCAGTCCGCGTCCGGCTGCTCTGAGCTGCGACGACTGAGCCAAACCGTGACCTCGGCTGTGGCGGTGTTGCGGAGTCTTACGAAGGACTCTTTCGCCTTCTCCCAGCCATCCTCTGCTGTCAGCACCTGAGTGTCAGACTGACCACCGACGGAACCATCATTGTCTATGAAATCAGCGTGTTTGATTGTCAGTTGCCTGAACTTGTGGCCATCGGCTCCGCCGTCTGCCACTTCCAGTCCGCGCTGCAGAATCATCCATGTGAGAATTGCGCTGAAGACGACCAGCAAGGCCCCTTTCAGAAACTGCACCCACGTGGTCGAGACCATTCCGGCGGTGACGACAATGAGAATCACAACGGTGCCGACCATCACCACGCCGACCCACTGTTCGAAGCCCAGCAGTGGTGTGACCAGAGCCCCTGCACCGACCATCTGAGGAATCAGATAGAACACACTGACAACCAGCGTGCTGATGCCAGCGGCCAGCTTGATACCTCGTGAATTGAACTGAGCATCAAGGGCATCGGCAAAGGTGAACTTCCCGAGTCGCTTCATGGGTTCGGCGACCACAAAGAGCGCCACGATCCAGCCGGCGAGGTAGCCAATCGAATACAGAAACCCGTCGTATCCGTAGAATGCAATCATGCCACAGAGACCGAGGAACGAGGCAGCCGACAGGTAGTCACCGGCAAAGGCAATCCCGTTGACGAACCAGGGGATCTGGCCGTGGGCTGCAAAGTAGCCTTCGGACGACTTTGCTTTCCGACCCAGCCAGAAACTGAATCCCAGCGTGAATCCGACAAACAGAAAGAAGATGGCAATTGCCTGCCATGAAGATTCGTAAATCATGCCTGAGGCTCCTGATCTTCGGAGGACCGTGACAAGTCGCCGCACAGCAGACCGTAAAGAGCAGACAGCACAACGGCGCCGACGATGAGGGCAAATCCGTACACAATGGCTACATTCAGCCCTGAGATCAGGGTGAGTTCCATGCTGTTTGGTGCGAAGGCATTGATTGCCACAAAGCCACCGTAAAGCAACAGATACACTGCGAACAGAATCAACCCCGAGCGGGAACTTCCGGACGCCATAGTATTGACCTTTGAAAAAATCAGGCGATGGATACGAAACCTGCGGTGCTGATCCAGCCTTTGAGGCCTGGAAAAAGGTCACGAGGCCGGCGTCAGGACCGGCCTTTCGTGACGGACTGTGCCAGTGTCACCATGGACCATTCCAGCAGATAACGCTGCAGGATCAGACATATGGCGTCAGCAGACGGAAGTTCGGTCGCTCGTCCAGCCATTTGGCGATGCGGTCCGTTCGGGACAGTGCCACGGGAATGAAGTCCAGAGCCTGCTGCAGGCGCTCATTGGGTTCGGCACAGCTGAAGCGGAGGAACCCGCCGCCAGCTTCGCCAAAACATTCGCCTCCAAGGCAGGCAACGCCGAACTGGTCATCTGCGGCTTCAAGGAAGTACAGCGCCAGTCCGTGGCTGGTAATCCCCAACTGATTGCAGACGGGTTTGACGCAGGGAAACACATAGAATGTGGCGGTCGGATCCAGACTGCTGAAGCCGGGGATGCGATTCAGGCCGTCAGTGAGCAGAACCACCTTTTCGCGGAAGCGGAGCATGGTGGCGTCACGTTCAGTGGAATCCTGGTCAAGGGCCGCGCGGCCGGCCAGCTGCACGATCGGCGGTGTGCAGGACAGGGTGGTATTGATCATTTTGCTGATGGCGTCGGTAATCTCGCGCGACGACGCACAGAATCCCAGTCGCCAGCCGCTCATCGAATAGGACTTGCTGAATGTGTAGGCAGCGACGCACTGGTCCAGCATTCCGGGCTGTGCCAGCAGGGAGTGATGCTGGCCTTTCCAGATCATGTGACAGTAAGGCTCATCACTGAAGACGGCCACGTTGCGGCCGCGAATCAGGTCGGCAATGTCCCGCAGGTCCTGTTCAGTGGTGATGCCTCCTGTGGGGTTGTGCGGGGAATTCAGAAAGATCCCTCGTGGGGCGGGGTCGGTATTCAGGAAGTCTTCGATGTCTGAAACCTGCGGGCGAAATTCTGTTTCCTGACGCAGTGGCTTCAGGACAGCTCGTGCACCCCGCCGCTGAATGTTGGGAATGTAGGTCGGGAAGTGGGGGCTGAACACAAGGCAGCCGTCACCCGGATTGAGGAATGCTTCACAGAAGAACTGTTCGAAGACCTTCGCGCCCGGCCCGACGGCAATGTTTTCACTGGCCACGGGGATGGAAAATTCCCGGCTGAGAAATCGTGCGGCTGCATCCCGGAATTCCGGGATGCCCGGTGAGGGACAGTAGTGCGATTGATTGTCGCGGATCGCCTGCAGGCCCGACTGAATGGCTGAGGCCGTGCTGTTGAAGGGGCTGTCGCCGATTTCCAGTTCGACGACATCTTTCCCGGCGGCCTTCAGCTTTCTGGCTGCTGCCAGCACTGTAAAGGCGGTTTCCACATTCAGAGATTTCGCAAATTCACTCAACTGAGCCGACATAACCGGTTCCTTCTCCTGCGGGTCAGTACGCAGGTTCTGTTGCCATACAAAAGCCCGCTTCCACGGGAAGCGATTCTGAGTCTCATGTCCTGAACAACCACACTAACCAACACGTTCCGGGAATTTTCACAGAATGTTCCGTGTGAGA
>JALQWE010000182.1 GCA_023258825.1 Planctomycetaceae bacterium
GCTTTCACAGACCAGTTACGACGCGGAAATTCCATGGCCAGCCAGTCCAGCAGACGCTGATGCACGGGCCGCGCTCCGGTATGGCCCAGGTCATTTGCCGTGGCCACCAGTCCAACACCAAAATGCTGTTGCCACAACCGATTCACGAAGACTCGCGCCGTCCACGGATTACCCTCAGACACAATCCAGTCGGCCAGCGCCAGACGCCGTCCACTGGTCCCTGCATGCACACCGGGAATCTTCGCGGGATGCGGGTCGTACAGCGACGGAAAGCCGGGTTCGACGACCGCTCCAGGCGACGCGTGGTCCCCCTGCAGCAGAATCGCCATCGCCGGAATCCCCTCGTCGCTATCCTGAACCCCCATCACCAGCTCCGGTGATCGTCGGCTCGCTTCCAGTGCGGCAATGGCCTCAGCCGCCGCTTCGTCGGGCGTATCTCCCGCTTCTGCCTTGAGCCTTGCGATCTCCTCATCAATCCGCCGATTTTCCTGCTCCAGTGTCGTCAGTTCGGACTGTGTGGAAACCACGATGTCGTCACGAGGAGTTGTCGCGGCAAAAAAAGCTCGCAGGCGATAATGATCGGCCTGCGTGAAGGGATCGTACTTATGATCATGACACTGGCAGCAGGACATGGTCAGTCCCAGAAACGCCGCGGCCGTCGTGTTCGTCAGGTCCGCCTGAACCTCAGCCTGCAGCCGTGATTCTTCCTGAAAAATTGCCGCCGTGCTGTCCCATTGCCCCAGTCGCAGAAAACCTGTGGCTGTCAGCATGTCCGCTTCCGCTGGCGTCTGCGGCGTTCCCCGAACTAACTCGTCCCCCGCCAACTGCTCCCGCACAAACTGGTCATACGGCTTGTCCTCGTGAAAGGCCCGAATCACGTAGTCGCGATACTTCCACATCAATGGCCGAAACTCATCTCGCTCATATCCGTTCGTATCTGCATACCGTACAACGTCCAGCCACAGTCTCGCCTGACGCTGGCCATACTCGGGGGATGCCAACAGCCGATCCACCACCCGTTCCCAGGCACCCGGAGCCGTATCCCGGCAAAATGCGTCCACCTCGTCCGGTGTCGGCAGTAACCCCGTCAGGTCCACGGTCAGCCGCCGAATCAGTGTTCTGCGATCCGCTTCCTCGGACAAACCCAGTCCCTGCAACGCCAGTTCTTCCGTGAGAAGTGCGTCAATCGGGTGGCCCCCAACATCGTTAGATATCGCTGTCCCTGCGCGAATCTCCTCAGGGGCTCGCAAGGACCACAGCTGCAGTCGCTCACTGCCAAAAACCAGCCGAATCGGGTTCCGTGGATCCGTGAAGGCATCGCCCACATCCGCCGCAATCGTTAGTCCGACCCCGTCCGGCAAATGTTCAGGCCCCCACTCAGCTCCCGCGTTCACCCAGTCCCGCAGAATCTTCTGTTCCCGCGCGGTGAGTGGCTGTTTGGGGGGCATCTGCAGTTCACTGTCGTCTCCGGAGATCGCCCGCAGAAAAATTTCAGCAACACGCTCCGCGGAAGATTCCGATTCCGCACGATCTCCACCCCGCTGCATCGCAGCCGCAGAATCCAGACGCAGACCACCCTCCTGCTGGTCACTTCCATGACACGTCACACAACGCGCCTGCAGAATTCGACGTGCGGCAAGCGGCAGTTCGTCCACGGAATCTTCACCGGACACGCCACCTGCGGGATGTAAAATCGTTAGCCACAGCACCGGCAGCCAAATCGCCAGCCGCAGCCGTCGCAGTCCTTTGTGGCTCTTCATGACGTCACTCTCCGGCTGTGTTTCACGTCCGCCTCCGCTGGTCTCCACCAGCTCTGGCTAAGACATCAACCGACAATTTCTGTGTCCCCATGGCAGCTGACCCGCCGCTGGAACAGTGGGCCGCAGTCGACATGCGGACCGAATGTTCAATGGCAGGCACACGTCGGCACGTCTGAGTTCACGTTGCAAAAAATGTCGCTTCTGCCGTTCCACGCAGCAATCGCTGACGGTCGTTGGCCGACAGAAAGTCCATTCGGTCGCGAACCAATGCAATCGACTCGCCATAAGAATTCGGTGTGGCCAGTTGATACGGAGAATCACTCGCCCACATCAGCCGATCCGGCCCGAAAGACTCCAGCAGGCGACGGATCACCGGGATCAGTTCGTCATGCGGCGGTTGCTTTTTGCCGAGTGCATAGTAGGCAGAAATCTTGACTCGCACCTTCGCATACTTCGCAAGGCCGCAGAGGGCCTTCACGTCCGCTTCACGGAATTCCCCGGTCATGCCGATCCGCGCGAAGTGGTCGATCACCACCGGCGTCGATGCATAACGAGCACACCAATGCCCCACGGCACCAATTTCCTCGGGATTGATCAGACAACACATGTTCTGTCCCGTCTCGGCCCCCGTCTTCCACATCAATTCCATCCCTGAGCCCGTCAGCCAGTCGCGGCGGTCTTCACGTGGCCCGATGCGGAAACCCGTCACTCCGGTCTTCTGCATGGATTTCATCAGCACGTCCACATGCGGCTGAGTGTCATCAATCTGCCCGACGATTCGAAAGGTGTCCGGACGCTTCTTCCACGCATCCACCAGATAAGAATTGTCGAATCCGTGGTAGGGATGATGCTGAATCAGCACCACTCGCCCAACACCATGCGCTCCGGCAACCTCCAGCAATTCGTCGTCAGTAAAGCTGGCCGGTTTCAGCACATCAACCTTCTGCCCATTCCGCAATGGGTACCGTGCAAGATCCGTTGTCCAGATGTGGGAGTGGGCGTCGATCCATGGCTTTGCGTCATCATGGGCGGCTGATGCCGACTGGGCACCCAATCCCGCGGCCAACGCTCCTGCCGATGCCATCAAAGAACGACGACTCAGTTTCAGACTCTCAGTCATTGCCGAACCTTTCAGAAGGATCTTCCAAAGACGTAGACCCGCGTCGGCAGCCTTGACTTCGCGGCACCATGCCTGTCAACTGACCGCCGCCGGAGCACTCTCTGCCGATGCCGAAGTCGTCAGGTCGACACAATCAGGCGAGAGTGATCTGCTTTCGCCGTTGTCGTACCGGAACGACCAACGCCCATGCTACGAAACGCCCGGCTCCGATACCACCTCAAAGGCCCCGGCAATCTCAGCGGGTACCCGACACGGTTGGTGGTTCGAAAATGTGACAAACGCCCATTGCGTCTCTGCCCGGGCCAGAACCTGACCGTCAACAGCCCGCAGAATATGATAGCGCCGCGTGGAGGTGACACGTTTCATATCCGCCACCCACGTGCGCACCACAATCCCGTCGCCCGGTCTCGCAGGCGACAGATACTCAATATAATGCGACCGAACGACCCAGCCCTGACCGAGGGTGCGATAGGCCGCAGCCGTCCAGCCCTGCGCTGCCGAGTGCGCCATTGCGGCGTCCTGCAGCCATCTGACATACACCACGTTGTTCACGTGACCGACACCGTCCACGTCGGCGGCTTCGACATTCAGAGTCCACTCAAAGATCGCCGCCATAGTTCCCAACACTCCCGACTTCGCCAACCCTGTTTGCCACCATTCGCAGCATGTGTCCGCTGTTGTCTGCCAGACCACCGCGTCTCGGGCTTCAGCAGGCCTTCACCTGTCACGCGGCCGGTGGTCCCGGAGGCTTCGCAGACTCACGCGTCGCCTTATACCACTCCCAGACAATTGGCAGCAACGAAACGACAATGATCCCAAAAATCACATAGGTGAAATTCTTCTGCACAAAAGGGAAGTTACCAAAGAAATAACCAGCAAACAGAAAACTGCCCACCCAGCAGATCCCACCCGTGATATTGAACATCCAGAATCGCGCGGGGTCCATACGGCCAATCCCCGCGACAAACGGCGCAAACGTGCGAATGATCGGGGCAAACCGAGCCAGAAAGATCGCTTTCCCGCCGTGTTTCTCGTAAAAGGCCTGGGCCTTCAACAGGTGCTTCCGATTCAGCAACCACGAATCTTCGCGTGAAAACACGCGCGGCCCCAACGCGCGTCCAACCAGATAGTTCACCGCGTCCCCGACAATCGCAGCGACCAGCAACAGCACAAACATCACCGGCAGGCTCAGGTGAGACTCCGGATTGGCGACCAGCGTCCCAATCGCAAACAGCAGCGAATCCCCGGGAAGAAACGGCAGGACAATCACCCCCGTCTCAGCAAACACAATCGCGAACAGAAATCCATACAGCCAGACGCCCATCCAGGAAGACAGGTCCGCAAGGTGATCATCCAGATTGCGAATGATGTCCAGCAACTGCATTAACTGATCCATAAGTTCTCTTCCTGCCTCTCGTTGCCGTCTCTGCTCCGCCGACACATCGTACCCCGAGCGTCGCAACCCAACCGTTGCCAAACGCACCGGCAATTCTCAGTGGCAGAGCAGGGCATTACCTGCTTAAAACCTGACCGCCATCAGTTTTCCCGGCCCGAACAACGCACCGTCACTGAAATTCGCTCTGTAGCGATTCCAATGCCTGTTGCACGGTCGCCACTTATCCTCAACCTACCCTCGAAGACTCGCAGTTTCGTTGAGACGGATCCCTGAAGTCCAGACTTCGGGCCGTCATGACCAAACGTAGCCCGGCAAGCGACAAAACAACAGTGGCTACCGTCAGACTGCAGTTGGACCTGATTTCAGTCCTCCCCAGCCCGATGGTAGCCACTGCGAATCCAGACTCTCACTCAGCGCGGCACATCAGTTCGCGGTGTAGATCGCCGGATCATCGATGATGAACGGTGTCGACCAGGTGCTTCCATCATTCATGTTGCACACGTTGAAGAAGTGCGTCGCGAAGAATTCAGCTGAGAAGTTGTAAGGGGTGCCCGAGTACAAATGGTCAGCTGCAGTCAGATTTCCTACTCCCTGCTTGCCGTAGTAATGCACTCGACCGTCGCCCGTGACCGACATTCCCAGCGTCCACCAGCCAGGTGTCAGTCTCAGGCTCTTCATCTCATGCCCAAGGTTGTTGCCCCGGATAATCAGGTAGGCGTCGTCCTGCTTGAAGCGACCATCATGTGCACTGTGGAATTCGATAAAAAATCCCGGCCAGTAGTCTTCCTGCTTGCGAACCGTCTTACTGAACAAAAACACTTTTTCCTTCTCGGAAATCGTAGTCTTCAGGTCAATTCGGTATCCAAAGTGAGATCCTGATCGATCTTCCCACTGGTCAAACGGCGGGAGGTAAACGCGCGTCATGCAGTTGGGGTTTCGTGAGGTGCTGATGATACCCACACGCGATGAACAGGCCATGATCAGGTCGTCCTGCTCCATCTGCATGGAATTCATCCCGGGCACGCCCGAGTTCAGAGTCTGAATCTTCAATGAACCCTGGCTCCCCGGAAGTCCACCCGGAGGTGTCGTCACCCGCACGATGTGGTCCGGCATGCCCCGCTTTGGGCTCTCAAACCAACGTTTATTCGAAGACACTCCAGTGGGCGAACGAACCTGCTCGTCCTGCTCGCGGCTGGCCTTCGCTCCGTTCGGGATCCACTTCCAACTCTCGTCTTCGAAATCGTCGCCGACCTGATTCAGTTTCATCCCGGTACCGGGAACGACCTGAGCGTCGGACACGCGAGGCAGACTCGAAATCGCCAGCAGGAAGCAGGCTGCATGGATCAGATGAATGGTGACCGACCTCATGTCTTGAACGCTCCTCATCTTACGTCTGGCGGGTACTTGATCAACAGCGCCGCTGTCCGGGCTCTTTCAGTGACGACGCTTGCTTGTTGCTCGTCACTGTAGTTACAGGCAATTCGTGCCGGTTGGTGCCGCGACGCACTGTCTGGCGACCTGGCACGAAGACACAGAATTCTGTTGGTCCCTGCGTCGCGCAGAGCGAACGCAAGGCAGCAGACTGCCTTCGGTGTTATCGGCAACCACGCCGAACGCCGTGAAGGCAATTCCGGCAACGAGTTCTCCCGGGGCTTCACAGCTGGAGTAATTCAACCCATAACACGTGGAATCGGCCCGTGGCGGTCTGGGGATGGCGTGGCTGGGGCACCGAATCTGTGTTGACACGGGAGATAAGATTGTTGTTTGCGTTATGGCAGTGAGTCGCCTTCCCAAAGGAGAGCGGTGCGGCGTCAGCCCACCGAGACTGCGATTTTATGCTAAGCAGCAAGCTGCACAGGCATCTCAGAGCGCTGCCCGCGCTTGCCGGTATGCGGGAGAGCGCGGAGGTTCGTTTGTCTCCGCCGATGCCTTCCACGCGAATTTGTACTGTCGAATTTAGCAATCGAGCAAGCTTTGGTGACCACGCCAGAATCGCCACTGAACGCCGGGATGCACATCGATTCGCGATCCGGGCACCAGCCGTGCCTTCAACGCCCGGTTTCACTTGGTTCGCAAAACGCGGCAGTTTCAGGTTTCTGGATTCCGCCCTTCCCTCCTTTGCCTTCCCTCCGTTGGACTCTTCCGATTGGGCCGAACAAATCGAACACCCCACTTTTTCCCCGCGTTTTCCGACGTTCTTGCAGAGCCGGGAAAATTATGTGCGGTGCGGTTGCCGAAAGTCTTCTCGCCGGGTAAACTGCCCGAACAACGCCCGCGCAAGTGGCGAAATTGGCAGACGCGCTAGCTTCAGGAGCTAGTGGGAGTTAAATCCCATGCAGGTTCAAGTCCTGTCTTGCGCAGTTGACCTTACGGTCGGCTAAACACCAAAGGCATCCAGTCAAACTGGATGCCTTTTTGTTTGCGCAGAGGCGAGATTGCGCGAGTTTTCGGCGACTTCGCCCCAACCACTACCGATCGGAAAATTCCCGCACGCCCGCCAGGACCCTGTGCACTGTTGTGATCCAACACAGTCCCGAAAAGATCCACGCCAGCTCATTGAAGTACACGGGAAACACGCAGAACAACACAAAGAACGCGATCGTCTCGGTGCCCTCCATCAGTCCCACCGAATAGAAGAACGATTTTTGCTGCTCCCGGCCGCCATCCAGGCCCCGCTTGGCTGCCAGGATCGCATAGGCCAGAAACGAACCTGATGTTCCGAAAAAACTCAGCAACAATGCACTCGCAGCCAATCGATTCTCTGGTCGGCTGACCCCAAAACAAAAGGGGACCGCGGCGTAAAACAGCGTGTCCGCAACGCTGTCCAGAAACCCGCCAAGATCCGTGGCCCCCGTGCGTCGGGCCACCATGCCGTCCAGACCGTCACAAAACCGATTCCCCCCAATCAGGATCAGTCCAGTCCAGGTCCACTGAAATGCA
>JALQWE010000183.1 GCA_023258825.1 Planctomycetaceae bacterium
CGATCGACGCGTGCGGCACTTCAGACAGCAATTGCGGGATCAGTTCGCGCACGTTGTCCCGCTCGTTGTACGTGCACAGCATGATCAGAGTCTTCACGAGGCATCCCCCGCAGAATCTGAAAGGGAGGGCAAGGGGGTTATCTGGTCACGGGTGTCGGGCGTTGTCTGACTTTCCCCCGATGAGAAGTGCTCCCTGAGTTTTCGTTCGAGTGTCAGTGGTGGCAGGTTGAGTCCACTGCGGAAATGCTGGATCTCCTGCAGCCGGGACGGTACCAGTCCCCGCGACTCCTCCGGACCCGCTGCCCGGCGGACGCAGCGCAGCAGCAGGTTTTTGGGAGTGTGTTCCATGTCGATGAATTCCAGAATCTGTGACTGATAGCCCGCGGCGGCCATCAGCGACGCGCGCATGGAATCTGTCGCGAGCGTGCAGAAGCGTTCGCGGGTGATTCCGAAACTGGTGAGTGGTGGCAGGGGATTTCCGGTCATGAGCTGATGCATTTCGTGCTGGCAACAGGGAACCGCGAGAATCACGCGAGCACCCCACTGCACGGATTGTGCAAGGGCGTCATCGGTGGCAGTATCACAAGCGTGCAGAGAAATGACCATGTCGGGGCAGGTGTCTGGTCGAAATCCGGCAATCTCACCGGTGGCGAAGGACAGTCCTTCCAGGTGCAGAGTGTCGCGGATGGCGGTGCACGTAGCCACGACATCGGTTCTGCGATCCAGGCCAAGGATTCGGCAGGGCTTTTTAAGCACCTGAGTCAGCAGGTAGTGGGTGGCGAAGGTGAGGTAGCTTTTTCCGCATCCGAAGTCGACGACCTCGATCGGGCGGTCCTCCGGCAGGGCATCGACGATGTCCTGAATGAATTCCAGAAAGCGATTGATCTGACGAAACTTGCGGAACTGACTGGCCCGCACGGTTCCTGACGCATTCATGACACCGGTGTGAATCAGAAACGGGCAGGGAATTCCCTCGGGAATCAGGTAATTGCGGGTCGCATTATGAGATTCCGGAACGGAGGTTGCCGGAGTTTTGACCATGGTTCGTCGCAGGGTCCAGCGACCGGATTTGGCAAGGGTGGCTTCCAGCTGGCCTGTGACGGCTTCGGCCCGGACATTGCGAAACCGGCCATCGAGCAGCTGACGGCATTCCGACAGGGCCTGTTCTGCGTGGCGATTGGCGTGAAATTCCTGCGTCGTCGTGCGTGAGGCGAACTGATACAGCACTTCGCCTCGCAGCGTCACGGGTCGCCCATCCACGCGAATGATCGCATCCGCAGTGTTGGCGGGTCCGCTGAAGACCACGCGCCGCAGTCCACCAGACGTGACGGAGTCCTGCAAAAACTGATAGAATTCGTGGTCCTGTTCGCTCATCGTTCTCAGACGGTGCCCGGTTCGATACTCTACTGACGGCAGAAAACTGGCGTCAGGAACAGTCGTGGTACCCGGCCCCGGCGGGACATTCCGGTGCCGACCTGTTCTGACCACGGTATTCTACGGTCATCTTCCGACCATTCCGACGTCGCCCGGCCATTTCCGGGCTGCCCATCAAACGCCTTCGCGGCAGAAACACTGCCGCGACAACAGGATTAGACTCAAATGGCAGTGAATAAGAAACAGCAGAAGCAGATTGATGCTGCGAAGAACAAAATTCAGCGTCTTCAGCAACTGTTGAACGCTGCCCGCAAGCAACCGGACGATCCTCGTGAGATCCCGTTGCTCGAAAAGCAAATCGCGGAGCTGAATGCTGAAATTGAAAAGATCCGCAAAGAAGGTTGATTGTCCGCATGACTCAGACGACCCCGACGGATCCGGCATGGCCGCAGACGGTGATTGTGATTCACCCGCGTGAGCGGCGCAGCAAATGTTCCGTGGAACCACTTCGCAAAAATCCGGACTATCTGTTCGCGACGTTTCCCAACCCTGTCCCGATTGATCTCAGCAACTACGTCCGACTGGGGATTGGCGGGCCGATTCTGTCTGACGCCGATCAGTGTCATGGATTGCTGTTGCTGGACGGGACGTGGAAACGTGCGGCTCAGATGCTGCCGTTTTACGAGCATCTGCCGGTGCGTTCCCTGCCTCTGGTGCACACCGCCTATCCTCGGAAGTCGGAAATCTTCAAGGACCCCGATGAGGGGCTCGCCACGATCGAGGCGCTCTACACGGCCTTAAAACTTCTGAATCGCCCAACGGCCGGACTGCTGGATCAGTACTACTGGAAGTCCCGATTTCTTGAGCTGAATGGCTGGCAGGCAGAGTAGCGCGGGGCGTGTTGCCGAGCCGCGACGGTCACGGAGCGGGGGTTAGCCGGCAGCGGGGATTCGTGTCGCGATTTTGCGGCGTGGACTTTTCGCAGGAGCGAAAAGCGACAAAGGAATGCACCCGAGCCGCGACGGTGACGGAGCGGATGGAGTAGTTTCCCTAGTGCTGATTCTGCGGGCTCAATCTTGCCCCTGGTGCCAGCAAACGGACCATGTCACACTTTCCGTGGTCTGGGAAAGCCGCTAGTCTGCAGCATTCTCACAGGTTTCCCGGAAGGCCGCCTCTGTCTTCGTGAGGAAGTGCGCGCATGTTCTTTCAGAAATCAGCACGTCCCAGAAACCACCTTCACTGATCCGGATTGGTTGCGCCCCTGCAGACTCGGGGGACTTCCCCGTTCGGCAGCCGAACTCGCCCAGCGTCCTTCGCGTTCGTACCTCATTTCCGACGAAATACTCATGCGTTTCTTCCTGATCAGCGACGATGAAACCAGTGCGGCGATGATCCGAACGGCCATCCTGGATCGCGGTCTGGAGTTTCCTGCGGCCAACCAGTGCCGCCTCCCCGGCATAACCAACCTGTTGCGAACACTGAATCTGACCGCGACTGCGGAACAGCGGCCTGGTCTTCCGGAGACTGCGCAGGAGACGTCCACCACTGTCATTCTGGTCATGCCGGAGGATCCGGAGCGGGGACTGGAAGCCATCAGTACAATCTGTGCCGAACAGACAGCCAGACTGCTGGTTGTTGGTACTTTGCGCGACAGCAAAGTGGTCTTACGTGCTCTGCGTTCGGGGGCCACGGAGTATCTCGATTGCGAGGACCTGGCGACTGAGTTGCATCATGCCCTTGATCGTTTTGATCAGAAGCGAACGCGGGCCTTTTCTGTTGGTGTCCTGTCTGCAACGGGCGGAGCCGGATGCAGTGTGATCGCTGCAAATCTGGGGTGTGAGCTGGCGAAGAAGCCGCACACCTGCGGCGTGGTGGATCTGAAGTCCGAAGGTGGTGACCTGGCAACTCTGCTGGATCTGAAAACCGCCTATTCCCTGGCCGATGTCAGTCGCAATGTGGATGGCCTGGACACCACTGTCCTGCGCGGTTGCCTCGCAACGCATGCATCGGGCGTTCAGTTACTGTCGGCGATTGGTGAATTTCCCGGATTCACGACGATTGATCCACGTGGTGTGCAGAGAACATATTCCCTGCTCAGCCGACAGGTCAATTTCATCGTGACGGATCTGGATCGTTGTCTCAGCCACATCACGTTTTCGACAGCGCAGACGGCAGACCTGCTATTGGTGGTGATGCGGATGGACTTTGTGTCGCTCAGACGCACCCGACTGATGCTGGATTTCCTCCACAATGGTGGCATTGATCGCGGGCGGTTTCTGATTGTTGCCAACCAAACCGGTCAGTCCGGCGAAGTGCCCCTGTCGCAGGCATCGGACGCTCTGAAGACAAAGATTTTTGCTCAGATTCCGCATGATCCAAGGACGGTGATTCGATCCGTCAACAATGGTGAGCCGGTCATACTTTCGGCCCCCTCATCCAAGTTCGCTCGAAAGATCACGGAAATTGCCGCGCATGTGCGGCAACTGTCCGCACGCAAATCGTCCGCCACCTGAACAGGCTCCGACGGCACGGTCGGTGCTGGTCACTTGAGCAAAAACAGGGCGATCGCGCACGCTATTCCGGCGTTTGGCTGAGGCGGCGGCACCGTTTCCCTGGGTTGCGCATCCTGCGCAGTCTTTGCAACACGAACCTTGCAGGATTTTTTGGTCCGCAGGCAGAATCCTGAATTCAAATGCTTGGCAGGATGTTCCGGTTGTGACGATTTCTTCTGATATGCCCTCTGTGCCGCCTGTATTGATTGGGTGGCGTGGGGTGCTGGTGAAGATTTGATCGCAATCGGTAATCAAGGCCGGGGCAGCTGACCATGAAATCTTTAATCCTCTGCCGAACTTTCTGCGTCCCCGACCTCCCCGGCTGGAGGTTACTGTTGTTGTGGGGGCTGATTGCCGGGATGGCGTCCGGCCTGAACGCACAGGAGTCTCCTGTTTCCGGATTGAATCCGGTTGTTCCGGCGGTTCCGTCCCGATTGGAGTCTCCATCGTTGCGGCATGGTCGGGCATCGCAGCTGATCGATCGTCTGTCGCGCAGTGACGCGTCCTTTGAGGTGATTGTGGGTCAGAGCCGAACACTCACACTGGCCAAGGACCTGCAGTGGCCGGAGGGTGATGCGCCGCCGCCAACAGTGTCGGTTTCCGATCCATTGATCGCCGACGTGCTGGTTGCCGGCAATCGGCAGTTGCGAATTCTTGGTAAACGGGTGGGGATCACGGATCTGACGATCAGTACCGGTGAAGGTGAACAGTATTCCTACGAAGTGCATGTCGTGCTGGATCTGCAGTTACTGGAAGCGAGGTTGCTGCAGCTGTTTCCGGACGCCTCCATTCGCCTTGCACATCTCGGGGCGAAACTGATTGTCGAAGGGGAAGCGCGGGACGCCATGCAGCTGGCCCGCATCAATCAGGTGCTTGAAAAATCGGTGACGACCACGGTGACGCCGGCAGCAAAGCAATCCGGTTCATCACAAATGCCTGCTGCCGTCGGGGCTGCGGATGGTTCACAGTCTGACGCGGCGGGACAGAACGGGGATCCGTCGGCCGGGATGTCTGACGAGACGGGAGAGCCTTCGGTTGGGGCGTCGGGTGAGTCAGCTGAGTCCGCGGACGCCGCGCAGTCTGTGCCGCCGACGGAGGTGTTGCTGGGATCATCCGGTCCCCGGTCCACAGGAGTGGCACAGCAGGTGGAGGTGATCAATCTGATGCGGATTCCGGGGCCACAGCAGGTCATGCTGATGGTGCAGATTGCGGAGTTAAACCGCACGGCGTATCGCCAGGTGGGGTCCGACCTGTTGTTCGGAAAGTCCGGAAGTCTGCTGGGGACGCGCATGATCGGAGCCACCGGCGCGACAGGTTCCGGCAGCGGCAGCGGGGTGCTGGGAACAGCGACCTCCAGTGCGGCGGGTGCGGCGTCACCGGTGACGGCCTTCGGGGTGTTTGAGGGAGCCGGTTTTCAGGCCTTTCTGGCGGCCCTGCGGCGGAATAGCGTGCTGAAGATTCTTGCTGAACCCAATCTGGTGGCGATGCATGGGCATCGGGCTGATTTTCTGGCAGGGGGCGAGTTTCCTGTTCCGGTTCCTCAGTCCGGAGCGGGTGGCGGCACGCCGACGGTGACAATTGAGTACAAGAAGTTCGGGGTGCAGCTGGCTTTTGTGCCCTATGTGATTGATGGGGATCTCATTCGCATGGAAGTCGATCCGGAGGTGAGTTCGATCGACTTTTCCCTGGGAACAGAATTGACCGGTTACCGTGTGCCGGGTTTGAACACACGGCGTTCTCACACCACGGTCGAAATGCGTGAAGGTCAGACGCTGGCGATCGCGGGATTGATGCAGGTGGAACTGGCGGGCACGACACGTCGGATTCCGGGGATGGGGGACCTGCCCTACATTGGACCGTTCTTCAGCAACAACACGGGCGAGCGTGTGGAGAAGGAGCTGGTCGTGCTGGTGACACCGCACCTTGTTGAGGCCATTCGGTCTGAACAGGTGGGGCCTCTGCCTGGTTCCGAACTGTACGAGCCGAATGATCTGGAATTTTACCTGCTGAATCGGATTGAGGGGCATACGGGGCACGCGGAATTCCGTTCCACCATCAACAGCGAAGATCCGCTGGGGTGTTATCACAGACTGCAGTCCGAGAACCGCTATGTTCACGGGCCACATGGATTTTCTGACTGATGTGTGCTGTTGCAGACGAGGGCTGAACAATGCTGTTGAAAAGAGTGCTTTTGCTGCTTCCGGGATCGTCGCTGGTGGTTCTGATCTGCTCGGGCTTCGCGTCAGCGCAGGAATCTTCGGTTCCTCCGGTTCCGCCCGCGACCGCTGACGCCGCCCAGCGAATTGGCGCCGCGTCTTCGCGTGGCACCGTCGTGGCCCGCAGGTCATCACCAGCCTGTGAAACCGAGGTGACGACCTCGGCCTTTCAGCGGTGGCGACAGAAGAAGAAGGCCATTCGACAGGACAGCATGACCGGGTACCCGGAAGAATTTCAGCGGCCGCCGGTTGGGATGATGCTGCAGGGGCTGATGGAACAGCAGCGGCAGAGCGGTCGTGTTGCTCGCATGATCCTGCACGACTACGACTTTGCACCCGGATCAACAGCGCTGAATGCACGAGGGCATGCACGGTTGGTCAGGATTTGTGAGTGGTTGCCCGGGACTCCGGGGCAGGTCCTGATCGAGGCTTCGTCCGAGGGAGACTCTCTGGATGAGGCTCGACGCCTGTCCGTGTTTCATGCGATGGAAGGGTTGTCCTGCAGCCTGCCGTTGTCATCCATTCAGACCACCACGCAATCGCCCGGACTCGACAGTGATTCCGGTCGGTTGATCTACGAAAACCGACTGCAGCAGACACGCAGCAAGGGAGTCGGAGCTGGCGGAGGCGGTCTGATCAGCAGTCCGCCGGCCACGGGGCCTCAGTAGCCTGAGGCTTCGTCAGACCGCTGAGTGTTGGTTGACATCGGACATCGGGACAGGCCGATCAAGGTGAGTTCCCCGGGATACGGTTCAGGGCCGGGGGGAATTCAGAGACAGAGATGATCTTCAGGGGAACGGACGAGGGACAGGTGCCAACATGCAGACAGTGACCGGACGATCCGTGCTTTTGATTCTGGCTGGTGTTCTGGTCGCAGGCTCTGCTGGCTGTGAGACGCTGAAGTCCCGCAAAGTGCGGTATGCGACCAGCGTTGAGAAGCCCGTGGGCGATGTGGTGCTTTCGGATGGACAGGTGTCAGACATTCAGCTGTCGCTCGCAAGGACGCTGGAGCAGCAGGGTG
>JALQWE010000184.1 GCA_023258825.1 Planctomycetaceae bacterium
CATAAAGCCGACTCTGTAGTGTCGTGGAAGCGGCATCGACCGAGTTTCTGTGGAGGTTTGGCAACTGGAGTTGGTCAGGTATTTTCCAGCAGCATGGAGACAATGATGCCAACACTTGCAGAGCAATGGGTGGAGCAGGGGCGAGAAGAGGGTCGAGAGCAGGGGCGAGAAGAGGGACTAGAAGAGGGAATCCAGCGCGGGGAGTTGATGGGAAGTATTGTTGTTCTGCAGCAATCCCTGGGTCTTCCACTGTCGTCTTGGGATCAGCTGCGACATCAGGAACTGGAGCAGCTCGTGAGCCTTGATCAGCAGTTGCGTAAGCAGGCGGGAATTTCTGGTCACCGTGACCAACATTGATCAGCCCCGGTACGATTCCCCACAGCTTGAGGTGTGGTGTGAAGCTCTGGTTGTGGCCTGGGCAGTATTCGCGTAGTACGGGCATGATCTGGCCGAAGTCGCGGGAAGCTGGCGTAAGGGCCGTCCGGCAGGTGGGCGGAGTCCGCGGAAAGTCGAATGGCGGAAAACCGCTGGTTCTGCTCAGGAAAGTTACTAGAATCGAGTTGTCATGACTCGATCCGTAAACACTGTTCCTGCCAGTTTCAGCGAACTGACGACCGTGCTGGGCTCGTTACCCGGATTTGACAAGGTGCTCAGGGCACTTCAAACCGGGCGTAGTGCTGCAATCGACGGTGCGTGGGGGTCATCGCGCGCGATCAGCATTGCTGCAATCATCGCCGCGCGGCCTCAGGCTGCCACGCTGGTGATTCAGCCGACGCTTAGGGACGCGGAGGAATTTGCGGACGAGTTATCCAGCTTGACGCCACACCCAGTGGTTTATTTTCCGGCCTGGGAGAGTTTGCCTGATGCGGATCAGGCGGGGGATACGGTAGCGGCCGGGAGATTGAAAGTGATTCGTCGGCTGTCCGCCGCGGATCGCGCATTACCGGTGGTTGTTACCAGTCTGCCGGCATTGTTGCAGCCCGTACCGACGCGGGAATCGATCCGAAATTCGACTCGGACTTTGCATACCGGCGACGAACTGTCCCTGAGTGATTTCAGCGACTGGCTGATGGCGCACGGATTTGAACGTGTGACGGCGGTAGAGATGCCGGGCGAATTCTGCATTCATGGCGGGATTCTGGATTTATTTCCCGCGACGGAATCTGACCCGGTTCGTATTGAGTTGTTTGGGGACGAAATTGAATCGATTCGAGCGTTTGATGCAGAGTCGCAGCGGCGGCTGGCAGATTTGCAGTCACTTTCGCTGACAATGACAGTGACTGGGACTCAGGGTGGTGCCGCGGAGGCAGGTCGAGGCTCTGCGGTGTCCGTGAGTTCTGTTTTTGGGCAGGCGACTGAGAGCCTGCTGGATTCGTTACCGGCTGAGAGTGTCGTCGTTTTCTCGGATTTGCAGCAGGCGGTGACGGAGGGGCGACTCTATCTGCAGCGGCTGTCGAATCCGGTCGGCATGTTTGGCGTGGATGCGACACTGGCTCGGCTGACGAACTTTCCTTCGGTCACTGTGGACGGGCTTGGGGCGGACGGGTACGACGTTTCCTGCCACCTGAGTATTGAACCGGTTGAGCGGCTATCGGGTAGTCGTCGTGATGCATTCGTGGAGTTATCCGAACTGCTGGAAGGCGACGAGCACGTCCTGCTGTGTTGCCACAACGAGGGTGAGCTGGAGCGACTGAAGGAGCTGATCGCAGAAACAGACGGTCAACATGGGACGCAGTTAGCAGCTCGCGTTCATGTGGTGACCGGGCGGCTTCGGCAGGGCTTTCGAATCCCGGCTCATCGTTTAGTGGTGATCAGTGACAGTGAGTTATTTTCGCGGACGCCGGTGCGCAGCACAACACGTCGGCGTCAGAATGATTCGCGGGCTATTGACAGCTTTCTGGATCTGCGAGATGGGGATCTCGTGGTCCACGTCGCTCACGGGATCGCTCGATACCGCGGCATCTCGGTGGTGAGTGCCGAGGGGGCGCAGGAAGAGCATTTGCTCCTTGAATTCCGTGACGGCGTGACGGTTTACGTACCAGTTTCGCTGATTCACCTTGTGCAGAAGTATATCGGGCCGGCAAAGACAACACCGGAGCTGACGAAATACGGCGGAACGTCGTGGTTGCGGAAGAAAGAGCAGGTGGCCGAGGCGATTTCCGACATGGCCACGGATATGCTCAAGCTGCAGGCCGAACGAGCCTCGCGTCCCGGCCTGCAGTGTCGTGCGGACAGCCATCTGCAGCAGGAATTTGAAAAAGCCTTCCCTTACACAGAAACGCCCGATCAGGTCTCAGCGATTTCTGACCTGAAAGGTGATATGGAAAACACGCGGCCGATGGACCGCCTGATCTGCGGTGATGTCGGCTTTGGCAAGACGGAAGTTGCCATGCGGGCGGTGTTCAAGGCGGTTGATAACGGGCGTCAGGTTGCCGTGCTTGTACCGACAACGGTACTGGCAGAGCAGCATTATCGCACGTTCAGTCAGCGGATGGCGGAATTTCCGGTCACCGTCGAAATGCTGTCTCGTTTTCGAACGGATGCAGAGCAGACGGAGATTCTGAAAAAGCTGCAGGAGGGTAAGGTTGACATTCTGATCGGGACTCATCGCCTTGTTTCCAAAGATGTCAAGTTCCCCGATCTCGGGTTGCTTGTCATCGATGAGGAGCAGAAGTTCGGCGTGAAGGTGAAGGAGCGACTGAAGACGCTGCGAGCTGAGGTGGATGTCCTGACGCTGACAGCAACACCGATTCCGAGGACTCTGCACATGTCTCTGCTGGGAATTCGCGACATCAGCAGCCTGACGACGCCGCCACGTGATCGAATGCCGATTGAAACGCGGGTTGGTCGTTTTGATGAATCACTTGTTCGCAGTGCGATTGTTCGAGAATTGAATCGTGGAGGGCAGGTTTATTTTGTGCACAATCGAGTGCACGATATTGAAGAACTGGCTGAGCGACTGAAGAGAATTGTTCCGGAAGCCAGCATCACCATCGCACATGGGCAGATGCATGAGGACCAGCTGGAGCAGTCGATGATGGAGTTCGTGACGGGGAAGGCCGACATTCTGCTGGCAACGACCATCATTGAAAGTGGCCTGGATATTCCCAACGCGAACACCATGTTTATTCATCAGGCGGACATTTATGGCCTGGCGGATCTGCATCAATTGCGAGGACGTGTGGGAAGAAATCGCCACCGTGCGTACTGCTATCTGTTGCTGGAAGAAGGACGCGTGATGACGACCAAGGCGTCACGGCGACTGAGGGCGATTGAAGAGTACAGTGAGCTTGGAGCGGGATTTCGCATCGCCATGCGGGACCTGGAAATCCGGGGAGCGGGCAATATTCTGGGAACGGAGCAGAGTGGCAACATCGCCGCTGTCGGGTATGAACTGTATTGCCAGCTGCTGGAAAACGCGGTTCGTTCGCTGAAAAAAGAACCACTGCGTTATCAGCGACATTGTCGGATTGACCTGCCGGTATCAGCCTTCATTCCGGACAAATACGTTGCGGATCAGAAGCAGAAAATTGAGATCTACCGGCGACTGTCTCAGTGCAACACGCTTGAGCAGCTGTTTGAGCTGGAATCAGAGTTGCGCGATCGTTTCGGGCCGATTCCAACAGCCGCACGGCGAATGCTGCAAATGCGGGAGCTGAACCTGCGGGCACTGGCGTGGTATGTCGAGAATATCCGTCTGGAAAATGGCTATGCCGTGTCGCGATATCGGAATGGGAAGCTGATTCGGATGTTGTCGCATCTGCATGGCGGTCATCTGCGGGTTGTGGACCAGCACGATGCTTACTGGCCACTGGAGTCGCCAGATGATGATGGAGCCGCCATTCTGGAGGAGCTCCTGACGATGTTTGGCATCGCTGACCCGACTCGGCCTGATCTGCCACCAGTGTCTGCGGCCCCCGCTGTTTCCCGCAGTGCAAACGGGCCGGCAAAGGGGCAGTCAAAAGGGTCCGCAAAGGCGGCAGTCACACAGCCCGCAAAAAAGATACCTCGAAATCACTGACATCCGGCGGAGCCCGCAGGGCTGTTGCTGACTGTTGCTGGCTGAGATTCAGAGGAAGGGATCTGTGACAGCAGGCGGGCGAGGAATTCGTCGAGAAACCGCTCTGAGTCCTCACGGTTGATCACAGTGCCGTCAGTTTTCAGGCTGATGGTGACTTCCCCGGCGTACTCTGCCACGGCGAGCGCGACAAGTGTTTCCGGTCGAACGGGCGAGACGCCGGCGATGCGATCCACCACAACGTTTCCGGCAATCCATTTTCCATCCTCGAGCGGAAAGCGTCCTCGAAATCGGCGGCGGACATCACCGACATTCGCCAGAACGACGCTGCCGGCACATGCCCATTGTGACAGGAAGCACCGCATGGCTCCGGGGATGCGTCTGAGCAGTGCAAACAGTCTCAGGGCGATCAGGCCTTCTCGACCGGACAGCAGGCTGGACGTCTTCTCGTGGATCACCCGCAGCAGGTTTTCTGGTTGGTTGCATTCCTGCATGCGATGGGTGACGAGTGCATAGCTGACAAGATTGCAGGCTGGTATGGCGGCATGCATGGGAGATCGCATGCTGATTGGCACGGCAATACGCACCCACGAGGCCGGAGTTGCGATGCCGGCGGATGAGTTCCAGTCTCGAACATGCAGGAGCATTTCCCGCAGCAGCAGGTCGTTGAACGTCACGCGGTGGCGCACCACCACTCCTCGGATCGCCCGATAGGCGTCGCGTGACAGTGTCCGAAAGAAAATGGACTGCCGATGGGGCTGGAAGGCAGAGCCGGTGGCCGCATGTACGGCGAGTTGTCTGGAGTCGGCCAGTCGACTTGGACGTCGCAGCAGCAGCCGGCAGATTTTTCCAAAGAGCCGGGTGAGAGATCGTTTGGCGGGTGGTGCAGTTTTGCTTTCGGTTGGAGTCTCTGTTCGTAGCGGGAGGAGATTGGCGTCGGGCTCAGCGAACTCCGGCTGCAGACTGCCGGCGGGGGCAGACTTTTGTCCGTAGCGTGCAAACAGCTCACCGATCAGTTGGACCGCGGCAATACCGTCGCAGCAGCAGTGGTGCAGTTCGAGGATGACGCGAGCGCTGTGCTCTCGGCGGTAGACCTGAATCCGAAGGCCCTGGCCTGCCCTGACATTCAGCGGGCAGACTTCGGGAAAACGCTCCTCGGGATTTCCTGCCGTGAGTACCTCCCACTGGACCGGGTCCGGCATGGATTCGCAGGGAATCCAGACGTTGCGTCCATGAAGGGATTCGATTCGGCAGCGCAGCAGGGGATGGGCGTGCAGCACTTCGCGCACGGATTCTCGAAACTCCTGCTCATTCAGACTTCCCCTGACGTCAACCAGCATCACAATGACCATTGGATGTGATGCGCGGTCATCCGTCAGCATGTAGTCTTCGAAGGGGGAGAGTGGCAGGGGAAACGTCAGCGATTCCTTCGTCGCACCCGAGAAGGTTGCGCCGGCATTGGGTGCTGCAGATGCAGCACGAGAATTGTCCAGAGAATTTCGATCCATGATCCGGCTCAATCCGGCATCTTCTTTCAGGGGGGTTGGACTCGAGGGCGCCGCAGTCTATCCTGAACGCCTGCAGCGCCCTAATGCGTGGGCCCCGTTTTTTCTGCAAACGCGGTCAGTGAATCATTCTCAATCTGAGCCGGGAGCTCTGAGCAATACTGCCTATGTCCCCAACGATGTCTTATGAACGAACCGTGACGACACCTCCACTGACGCAGTGGCCATGTGAGCGATGGCGACCAGCATCAGAATCACTGGCGTCGTTGCGCAGCAGTGCCCGGATTTCACTTCTGAGAATTGCGGCTGACTATCAGCGTTTTTTGTGGACTGTGGCGGGGAGTCATGATCTTTCACTTGCTGGGTCTGTCACAGAGGCGGGAGTGGACTCATCGATTCCGATGGTGATGACGGGGCACCAACCGGTAATTTTTCATGCGGGTCTGACATGGAAATATGAGACGACAGAGCAATTCGTTGGTTCCCGGAAGCTGCATGGCATTGCGGTTCTGATTGACACCGACGAGGGGGATGCGGGGGCGTTTGAGATCCCGGTGGTCGAGGGGACAACATCGCCGTCGGCCGTCGTTCGTCGGCGCACGGAGCGTGTTTCGTTATCACGGCAGCCGGGATTGTATCTGACGAGTCAGCTGGTCTCTCGGGCCGAGATAGCCACCGTGTTTGCTCGTGCTGAGCGGGCGTTGCTGGAATCCGGGTTACCGGAAGTGGCGGGGCGCGTGGCAGCCGCAGGATTAAGGTACGGTGAATTTGGCGACAGTTCTGCTGTGGTGGCGAATACAGTGATGCGGCAGGCGGCCGGGATTGGCCGTGGGTTGCAGGAAGTTCCTTTTTCCCGAGTGTGTCGACTACCGGAAATGCTGCGATTCTTTTCGCAGTTACTGGAGACGCCGCGAGAGTTTCACCAATGCTATAACAACGTTCTGGATCGATATCGGCAGGAGCATGGCATTCGCAACGAGGCCAATCCCTTTCCAAATCTGCAACTGGAGAATGATGGATTTGAGATGCCGTTCTGGCTGGTTGAACCCGCTGCGGGAACGCGATCGACCGTCTGGCTGCAGGCATCGTCGGGGGGGCACTGGCTTTGTCGGGGGCGACAACGCCTGACAGAGCTGAGTTCGGGATTTGTTCCGGAATCTCTGTTGGGCTTGCTGGCTCAGGGGTGGTTGCTGGTTCCTCGCGGAGCATTGATCACGGCCTCATTGAGGCTGCTGTTCAGTGACCTGTTTGTGCATGGCCTGGGGGGTGGACGCTATGACGCGGCCACGGACCAGCTGATCCGCGCGTGGTGGCACGAAGAGCCGGCTCCTTTTGCTGTCGCCAGTGCCTCGAAGTGTCTGTTTCCGGAAGATCGGGATCAGCTGCACCGTCTTCAGCAGTTTCAGACGCAGGTCCGGGAGATGCAGTATAACCCCGGACGTTTTCTGGATCAGGGGGTATTTCCGGAGGATCTGGAATCGCGATTGAAAGTGCTGCTGGCAGAAAAGGACGTGGCGGTTGCGAGGCTGAAGAATTGTCGCGAATCCGGGGTCTCGGGTCGGGATATCGGCCGAACGATTCAGCAGTTGACCGAGGACATTCGAAGCCTTGTGATGCAATCCGTGC
>JALQWE010000185.1 GCA_023258825.1 Planctomycetaceae bacterium
ATTTCCAGTGGTGGAGGGGTCGTGTCTGCGTCAGGTTTGCTGAGAGTTTGAATGGTGTCGTGGGAGCAACTTGAGCAGCGGCGTGGACGTGGTTTTCCGGCGACGGTGTCACTGACTGCAATCAGAGCCAGATGGTCGTTAGACAGGGGAAACGAGATGATTCAGGCTGAGATCCAGATTTCTGAGGGGCGTGGTCGGCGCGTTTATGCAGTGGACGACGACACTCATGTGCTGGAAGTGCTGCAGACGATTCTGCAGGACGCCGGCTATGACACTCACTGCTATCAGAGCTCGGTGCACTTTGTCGATGCCCTGCCAACGCTGGCACCAGGAGTTGTGATCACGGATTACCGGATGGGTCAGGTGGACGGACCGGAGGTTCAGCGTCGCCTGCTGGAGCGTCAGAACGACTTTCGGATGATTCTGATCACAGCGTACCCTCGTACCAGTTCCACCGTGAGTGCTCTGAAACTTGGTGCGGTGACGGTCCTGGACAAACCCTTTGATCGGCGAGATTTGTTGCAGGCGGTGCAGGAGGGTTTTCAGCAGCTGCATCTGGCAGAGCGGGAAGAATCCACCTTGCCGCCGTTGTTGCCCGGGGGGGAAAGTTATCTGAGTCGTCTGTCAGACCGAGAGCGACAGGTAGTGGACCTTGTGTATCAGGGGAACACCAACAAGGGGATTTCGATTCAGCTGGGAATCAGCATCAAGACGGTTGAGAAGCACCGTGCGAAATCGATGCGTAAGCTGAAAGTGACCTCGATTGCCAGTTTGGTCCGGCTGATGGATCGCGAGCGGGATCAGCCTCCGGGGCCGGTGGGGGCTGAATAATCTCCGGCTGGGACTGCGGTAGTTTGCATTGTCTGATGATCCGGACTCGGTTTAGTTGTCAGCCGGTTTGTGGCAGATCAAACAGATGAGCGAACCGCTGCAGGACGATTCTGCGGAGCTGTTGAAAATCGGGGCGATCGAACTGTCCGCTGTCGACAAGGTCCTGGGCGATCTGGCGTGACAGCTGCAGCAATTTCAGGTCACGCACGGGGTCTGCGACGCGGAGCGGCATGGCTCCGCTTTGCCGCAGTCCGAGGATATCACCGGGGCCACGCAGTTCGGCATCTTTTTCGGCCAGTTCAAAGCCATCGGATGTTTTTTCGAGTGCGGTCAGGCGAGTGACAGCGTCGGGGAGATCGGTTTCCGAGAACAGGAAGCAATAGCCCTGAAACCGTCCGCGGCAGATACGACCTCGCAGCTGATGCAGTTGTGCCAGTCCAAAGCGTTCGGCCTGTTGGATGATCATCAGTGTGGCATTGGGAATGTTGACGCCCACTTCGATGACGGTTGTGGAGACCAGCACATCGGTTTCGTGGTTTCGGAAGCGTTCCATCACGGAGTGGCGCATGTCGCGTTCCATGCGACCGTGCAGCAGGTCGACTTTTAATCCTGCCAGTTTGGATTTCTGCAGGTGCTGGAAGAAGACTTCTGCGGAGGCGAAGTCGTCTTCGGCCTGGCCTTCGACGCGGGGGCAGACAACGTAGGCCTGTCGGCCCTGTCGCACCTGTTCATGCACGAACTGCCAGACTCGGTCCTGTTCGGGACCACCGCAGATCCTGGACGTAATGACTCGCTGACGCCCCGGGGGAAGATCACGGATCACGGAGACATCGAGATCTCCGAATTGTGTCAGGCAGAGGCTTCTGGGGATTGGAGTGGCGGTCATGACGAGCACATGGGGGCTGAGTTCTCCATTGAAGAACCCGGCACGCTGGCGAACGCCGAAGCGGTGTTGTTCGTCCACGACGGCCACGGCGAGGTTTTTGAACTGAACGGCTTCCTGGATCAGAGCCTGAGTCCCGATGATCAGTTGCAGAGTCCCGCTGGCGATGCCTGTCAGGAGATCGCGGCGCTGGGCGGCAGGCAGACCGCCGAGGAGCAGGCAGCGCTGGACGCGGCTGTTTTTCAGGAGTTCCTCGAAGGTCTCCCAGTGTTGAGTCGCGAGGACTTCTGTGGGGGCCATCAGCACGGCCTGGTGACCGGCGGCAACTGCGGCCAGCATTGCGTAAACGGCGATGGCCGTTTTTCCGGCACCGACATCGGCCTGCAGCAGGCGGTGCATGGGTTGTTGCAGTTTCAGGTCCTGCACAATGTCCTGCACGGCGGAGTTCTGGCCGTTGGTCATGCGAAAATCGAACAGTCTGCGAATACGCGCATCAATGCGAGCGGAGACGTCGATCGGGACGGCCTTCAGGCGTTGCGTCATCCGTCGGCGCAGGGCCAGGCCGAGTTGAAATTCGAGGAGGTCATCGAGCAGGACGCGTCGGCGGGCGTCTTCCCACTGCTGTCTGCTCTGGGGGATGTGCAGACCGCGGAGGGCATCGGCGAGTTCCGGAAGTTGATGAGCCGTGCGGAAGTTGAGGGGGAGTGGATCGGCGACGAGGTCGGCACATTGTTCGGTGACAGCGCGCGTCATGCGTCGCATGCTTTCCATGCGAATTCCGTCTGTCAGTGGATACCGGGGCAGGATACCGGAGATCTGGTCGGGATCATCTTCCGGTGGCAGCACGTAGACGGTGGGGTTATTGAATTCCCAGCGTCCGGCGCGTCGAGCGGGTTTTCCGTTGAAGACGAGTCGATCGCCGTCCTGGTACTTCTTCATCATCCAGGGTTGATTGAACCAGAGGCCGCGCACGAAATGTCCCTGGCAGTTCAGCAGGATGCCGACCAGAGTTCGGCCGCCGGACATCTGTCGGCAGTCGCGATCCACGACGATTCCGTGGACGGACTGCACCAGATCGGGCTGCAGCTGTGGAACGGGTCGGACGTCGCTGAAGTCGTGGATATCTGTGGGCAGATGAAACAGCAGATCGCGAGCGAATTCGATGTTCAGATTTTTCAGCAGGGCTGCGCGTTGTGGACCGACGCCGCGAACAAACTGAACGGGCATAGCAAGCCGATCGACGGTGTCGGGGGCCGAGTCGGGTGGGGCCTGGCGTTGCGGGGAATCGGACATGACCAGACTATACATTCGCAACCCCCGTATCGGGAAGACAAACAACTCCACCAGGACACGTTCAGCAGCAAACTGCCGTTGTGATTTGCCATGCAAGAGAAAAGCGGGTTGGAACGCCGGATTCCAGGGAATTTGTATTTCCGGGGCGGGTTTGGTGCGGTTGTGTGGGGATTCGAGGTTTTGGTGGGGTTGGGGAGTGATTTTGGTGGTCGTTGGTGACTGTTCTGAATTGGGGAAGTTCTGGCAAATCTTCGGGTCTGGAAAAGTCAAGGGGGCCTGCAACGGGAAGATTGGCATGTGGCGGGCGAAGATTGCTTGTTTTTCGAAAATCACCCTGTCAGAATACGGCCGAGGTCCCTGTTTGTTTTTGGCCCCCCACAGGCCGATCCGTTTTTTTCGGAACGTCGTCAGTCGCTGACAACGCTGGTTTGCAGAACCATGCCATTTGAACATCAATCGGTATCCACCGCAGCTATGCGGTCACTCAGCAGTTTCTTCTGTGCATGGCGGTTCGTCGCCAGCGCAGAGGCGGCTGCTGCGTGCGCGGTGCCTCAAGCGATTGCCTGTGTGGGTGTGAAACGCGCGGCCGCGTCCAAACGGATGCACCTGCCACCTCGCTGACCCCCCTTTCTGCAAGTGTGTTGTGCGTCAGCGAGTTCTGGTGGCGAAATCGATGCGCACGCCGTGCCGACCGGTCCCGTCGGCAAGACAAGACAAACTCTTCGGCTCCTTTCAATGTCTGTTTCCGGAAGACTCCCTGGTGAGGAACTCTGCGGTGACAGCTCGTCTGGTGACGTCTGAATAAGGCTCAGATCCATGGAAGATGTTCGCGGTAATCAGTACCCGGCCCCTTACCTTCCTCCTTACGGAGCGCCTCAGGCTACCGGCCTGTATGATCCCCAGTTTGAGCATGAGAACTGCGGAGTCGGCTTTGTGGCTCATATTAAAGGGGTGCGCAGCCATCAGATCGTCGAGGACGCTGCGCGAATCCTCGGGCACATGGATCACCGCGGTGCGTGTGGGTGTGAGTCGAATACCGGGGACGGAGCGGGAATGCTGACGGCCCTGCCGCATCGATTTCTGCAGCGTGTGGCGCGGCAGGAGCCGGGTGTGGAGTTGCCGCCGGCGGGTCAGTACGCGGCCGGGATCGTGTTTCTGCCGCAGGACGTGCAGCAGCGGGAAGAGTGTCGGAAGACGGTTGAGCAGTTGATTGCTCAGCAGGGCCAGGTGTGTCTGGGTTGGCGAGTGTTGCCGGTGGACTATGACGCGGCCGACATTGGTCGCTCGGCGCGGGCCTGTGCGCCCTTCATGGAGATGTTGTTCATCGGGGCTGCTGAAGGGCTGGCTCAGGATGCCTTTGAGCGTCAGTTGTTCATCATCCGCAAGCTCGCCAGTCATCGATTGCGGAACAGCAGTCTGTCCCAGGCGCTGCTGTTTTACATTTGCTCGCTGTCGACCAAGCTGATCATCTACAAGGGGATGCTGACTTCGTGGCAGGTGCTGCCCTTTTTCCCGGACCTGCAGGCGGCAGACTATGAGAGCCACCTGGCCATGGTGCACTCCCGCTTTGCCACCAATACCTTTCCCAGCTGGGATCGTGCGCAGCCGCTGCGGTTCATGGCGCACAACGGTGAGATCAACACGGTCAAAGGCAACTCCAACTGGATGTTTGCTCGCCAGGGGATGATGCAGAGCGACTTGTTCGGCGAGGACATTCGCAAGCTGTTTCCGATCATTGAGCCGCACACCTCGGACTCAGGCTGCTTCGATAACGCGCTGGAAATGCTGTATCACTCCGGGCGTAAGCTGCAGGAAATTGTGATGATGATGGTGCCGGAAGCCTGGCAGAATCATCAGACGATGCCGGAATCAAAGCGTGCGTTTTACGAGTACTTTTCGGCGTTGCAGGAGCCGTGGGACGGCCCGGCGTCCATCTCGTTCACGGACGGCCATTACATCGGAGCTACTCTGGACCGCAATGGTCTGCGCCCCAGCCGCTACTATGTCACGAAGGACGATCGCGTGATCATGGCCAGCGAAGTGGGTGTGCTGGAGATTGAACCGGAGAATGTTCTGACCAAGGGGCGACTGCAGCCTGGGCGAATGTTTCTGGTGGACTTTGAACAGGGTCGGATCATTGATGACGAAGAGCTGAAGGCGGACATTGCGTCCCGACAGCCGTGGCAGCAGTGGGTGAGCGAGCAGCGAATTCGTCTGGAAGAGCTTCCCCGACGAACTCCGCCTGAGCGTTTGACCGGTCAGGAGCTGTACAGTCGCATGCAGGCCTTCGGTTACACGTCCGAGACCATGCAGTTCATGCTGCTGCCGCTGATCAAAGCGGACAAGGACCCGATTGGTTCGATGGGGAACGACGCGGCCCTCGCCTGCCTCAGCGATCAGCCACGCATGCTGTACGATTACTTCCATCAGATCTTTGCTCAGGTGACGAACCCGCCGATCGATTCGATCCGCGAAGATGTGATTATGTCACTGGAGTGTTACATCGGGCCGGAAGGCAACCTGCTGGCACCGACGGCCGAAAGTTCGCATCGACTGGCGGTACCGCACCCCATTCTGACCAACCATCAGATGGCGAATCTGAAGGGGATCAATCACCGGAACTGGAAGTGTCGTGTGATTGACATCACTTACCCGGTGTCTGAAGGTGCTGCGGGATTGCGGCCGGCTCTGGATCGCATTTGTGCGGAAGCGCGACAGGCCATTCGGGAAGGTTACAGCCTGATTGTGCTGTCGGATCGTCGCATCAGTGCGGACCGAGTGCCTGTCAGTTCGCTGATGGCTACCGGAACAGTGCACCATCATCTTGTGCGGCATGAAGAGCGCACGCAGATTGGTTTGCTGGTTGAATCCGGCGAAGCGCGGGAGGTGCATCACTTCTGCCTGTTGATTGGTTATGGTGCTGATGCGGTCAACCCATATCTGGCTCTGTACGCACTGCGTCAGTCGCGTCTGGATGGCAAGTTGTCTGACGACTGGGATGACGATCGCATTGTGGCCGCGTATCGCTCGGGCGTGGCACACGGCATGTTGAAAGTCATGGCCAAGATGGGCATTTCGACTCTGCAGAGCTACAAGGGCGCTCAGATCTTCGAGGCCCTTGGACTGGCCACGGAAGTTGTGGATCTGTGTTTCGCGGGAACGCCCAGCCGCATCAAGGGGGTTGGTTTCGACCTGCTGGCTGAAGAAGCGCTGATGCGGCATCACATCGGCTTCCCGAAGAATCCGGACAGCATCACACCAGAGCTGCCGAATATGGGACTGTATGCGTGGCGGCGGCATGGCGAAAAGCATGCGTGGAATCCGCACACGATCGGGCGAATTCAACAGGCTGCTCGTCAGGGTGACAAAGCGGCGTACAAGGACTTCGCAACGCTGGTCAATCGCGAGACGACTCGAGCCTGTCATCTGCGGGGTCTGTTGAAATTCCGTCCGGGCACAGCCATTCCTGTGACGGAAGTGGAATCGGCGGCTGAGATCGTCAAGCGATTCTGCACGGGAGCGATGAGCTTTGGCTCCATTTCAGCGGACTCGCACGAGGCGCTGGCGATTGCCATGAACCGGATTGGTGGCAAGAGCAATACGGGCGAAGGTGGCGAGCGATACGAGCGATTTGAGCCGATGGAAAACGGCGATTCGCGACGTTCGGCGATCAAGCAGGTCGCATCCGGGCGATTCGGCGTTACGTCATGGTATCTGACCAACGCGGATGAGCTGCAGATCAAGATCGCTCAGGGGGCCAAGCCGGGTGAAGGTGGTGAGCTGGCATCAGGCGCCAGCGCCAGCACCTCATCACGGGTGCCCTGCAATCGACGTTCGGAAATGTCGGTGAGGACCAGTCCGGCGCCCTCCCGGGCGAAGCGCACTGCCACCGCGCGGCCCATCGGGCCACCGGCACCGGTCACCAGCGCGCAGCGTCCTGCGAGTCGATCTCCCGACATGGTCAGCGCTTGACCAGTTTGCACTTGGATTGCGCCAGCGGCAGCACCGCCTGATCGACCGGAATCACGCCACGCACATGGTAGTAATCCCATGGTGTTGTAGATTCAGCAGGTTTCTTCACTTCTAATAAGTACATGTCATGTTCAAACTTACCGTCAGCACGAATCACACCTTT
>JALQWE010000186.1 GCA_023258825.1 Planctomycetaceae bacterium
AGGGAGTACTGCTTCGACTGCCATGGTCCGGGGCTTGACCAGGGCGGTTTTTCCCTGAACACACGCGGACACGTCTTGCAGGGGGGTGAGACTGGTCCCGCAGTTCTTGTTGGAAACAGTATTTCCAGTGCGTTGGTCCAGCGAATCTCCGGAGTCGATTCAGTACAGGCCATGCCGCCTGACGGTGATCGTATGTCACCGGAGGAAATCGGATTGATCCGGGCATGGATCGATCAGGGTGCCGTATGGCCTGCCAGTGAGGAGGAAGCGGATCCTCGAACTGAAAGCTACAAATCTCACTGGGCCTTCCAGCCACTGCGACAACCACCGTTACCGACACTTCACGAATCCACGGATACCACAAGGATCCAAACGCCTGTTGATCGATTTATCGCACAGAAACTGGCAGCTGCGAGACTCAAGCCCGCCCCGGTTGCTTCGCGAGAAGAATTGCTCCGGCGTGTTTACTTTGATCTGACAGGACTGCCACCGACGCCCGAACGGATTCAGGCATTCCTGTCGGACACACGGCCCGATGCCTACGCACGTCTCATCGAAGAGTTGCTGGCATCAACTGCGTACGCCGAGCGGTGGGCGAGGCATTGGCTGGATGTCGTCCGCTACGCCGATTCCGGTGGTTTCGAAACCGATATTCTCTACGAACAGGCCTCGTATTATCGAGATTATGTCATTCGCAGCATCGCCGCCAATAAGCCGATCGATCGGTTTTTGATGGAGCAGGTTGCTGGCGATGAGTTGTGGCCGGAGCAAGGCGAGGAGATGTCGGACGCGGTGGCGATCTGGACACTGGGCCCGTGGCAAAACGCTCTCGACAGCTTCCCTGAGATGCTCGAGTATGTCAGGCGCACGGACCAGGTCTCCACCTTCGGGGAGGCGATGCTGGGGTTGACTGTCGGCTGTGCCAATTGTCACAACCATAAGTTTGACCCGATCAGCCATCGTGATTATTTCGGACTTGAAGCGATTTTTGCGGCAAGCGAAACGTGGGACCGCAACACCAATAAGAAAGGTTGGGGCCGCGGCGAACGGAACCATTTTCGGATTCTGAGGCACGCCGCGGAACCCACGCCGATCCGGCTGCTTGGGCGTGGTGAGTTATCAAAACCACGGGGGCTGATCGGCCCTGCGATCCCGGCATTTTTTCCGGGGGGCGGAGAACTTCCGCATGGTGATCAGGAGCATCTTCAACGTCGTGCGAAGTTAGCCGGATGGCTGGTTTCACCGTCGAACCCATTGACCGCACGAAGTTTCGTCAATCGTGTCTGGCAGTGGCACTTTGGACGGGCGATTGCAGCGACTCCCAACGACCTCGGACTTAAGGGAGCCCCTCCATCTCATCCGGAACTGCTCGATTGGCTGGCCTTTGATTTTTGCGAGCACGGCTGGGACCTGAAGCATCTGCACCGCCAGATACTACTGTCCGCAACGTACCAGCAGTCCGTTCATCGCTCAGCGGATGCGGAGCAGGCGGATCAGGAAAACAAGTTGCTGGCGAGTTTTCCATCGCGGAGATTATCCGCCGAGGAGGTTTGGGATCATCTGCATGCATCGGCGGGAACCCTGGACCTGAAACACTATGGCCCCCCGTTTGTCCCCGGGCTTTCCGAAGAAGAACTGCTGGGGATTTACGACATCGAACAGAACACGGGCAAAAAGTGGCCCGTGACGTCAGAACAAAATCGTCGTGCCATTTATATTCTGAATCGCCGTTCTTTTCGGTTTCCCTTCTTTGAAGCCTTTGATCCACCGAACAACAGCATCAGCTGTCCGACACGCCAGACGACCATCGTGCCGGCTCAGGCCCTGACGATGCTGAACAACTCAACCGTCGCGAGTCAGTCGATGGCAATGAGCAAGCGATTGATTCGCGAGGCAGGAGAGACCGAAGTCGATCAAATTGAGCTGGCCTGGCGTTTGGCCTACAGTCGCGAGATTTCGGACGACGAGCGACTCGCGGCTCAGAACTTTCTGGCGTAGTCGCGATCAGGTTACACAGCGATGGGAAGCGATCGCGTGGCAGAGCGTGCCCTTGCCGATCTGTGTCTGGCGATTTTTAATACTTCTGAATTCATCAGTGTGAACTGAATGCAAAACGAGACACAGACAACAGGTCGATCTTTCCTGAGTCGACGCTCCCTGCTCTCACAAGCCGGGATGGGAATTGGTGCATTGGCCCTGCTGGATCTGGATCGCCGATGTCCGGGAGCGGACAATCCTCCCGCGTTCCGGGAACTGCATCATCCGGCAAAAGCGAAAGCCGTCATTTCCCTGTTCATGCACGGTGGTCCCAGTCAGGTCGATACCTTTGATCCCAAACCGTCATTGCAGCAGTATGCCGGCAGGACGCTGCCATCCGGTTTTTCCGATCTCAATCTTGAATTCACGAAGGCAAGCGAAGCAAGGCTGCTGGCAAGTCGTCGACGCTTTCGACGATGCGGTGAATCAGGAATGGAGATGTCCGATCTGTTTGAGCATCTGCCAGCTGTCGCGGATGAAATGGCCGTCATTCGAAGTTGCTATCACACCGAGTTCAATCATGCGCCTGCCCTTTACCTGACTCATACGGGTTCAAGCCAGATGGGACGGCCCAGTCTGGGCGCGTGGACAACGTACGGATTGGGGACCGAATCCGCCGAATTGCCCGGGTATGTGGTCATGCGGGACGGGCCACTGAAAGGTGGTCCGGTGACATACGGCAACGGCTTCCTCCCCGCAGTCCATTCTGCAACGGAACTTCGAAGCGTGGGAACCCCGATCCTGTATCTGAATCCACCGGATTCGCTGCGTGATTCGGATCAGCGACGAGTCCTGAATTTCTCCCAATCCCTCAACAGAAGATATCAGCAGAAATACACTCACGATAATGCACTGGAATCACGAATCGCGGCCTACGAGTTGGCGTTTCGTATGCAGTCCACCGCCCCTGAAGCCGTCGATCTCAGCAGGGAAACAGAATCAACGAGGGTTCTTTATGGGTTGGACGAGGATGAAACGCGATCGTTTGGAACGCAATGTCTCAACGCACGACGCCTTATCGAGCGGGGTGTCCGATTTGTCCAGCTTTACCACGGAGGTGGCGGGGATGGGTGGGATACACATGGTGAGAACGATGCGAAGCATGTTCGAAATGGCAAACAGATTGATAAGCCGATTGCGGGACTGATTACCGATTTGAAGGCGCGAGGCATGCTGGATTCCACGCTTGTGATCTGGGGTGGTGAATTTGGCCGCACGCCGACATCGGAGGGCTCAGCCGGTCGCGATCACAATCCTTATGGCTACACGACGTGGATGGCAGGTGGGGGTGTCCGTGGTGGCACGATCTACGGTGCTACGGATGAATTCGGATTCCGCGCGGTCGAAGGTCGGGTTCAGGTGCGCGATCTGCACGCCACGATTCTGCATCTGCTGGGGCTGGATCACACGCGGCTGACCTACTACTTTCAGGGCCTTGAGCAACGCCTGACGCAGATTGATGGTGACTGCCGCGTCATTCACGAAATCATTTGAGCTGCTGCAGATTCCAGGGTGCACCCATTCTCGGATCTACTCCCCCGGAGTTCACGGGGTGAGTTCCCCGTTCAGGATCCACGCCACGCCGAATTGATCCACAAGCATCCCAAATTTCTTCGCCCAGAATGTCGGACTGAATGGCATCGTCACCGTCCCGCCTTCTGAAAGTGCATTGAAGACAGCTTCAGCTTCTTCCACGGTGTCGTAGTTGAGTGTGATAGAGATTCCTTTAACGCCCTCGTACGGGATGTGAGCCGGAGCGTCGCCGGCATACAGAAGATACCCGCCGGGAAGTTCCAGCTGAGCGTTCCAGACGCGATGCAGAAGCTCCTGAGGAATCTGCTCCGCCATTGGCGAATCCGCACCGGTGCTGATGGAATTGATCTTTGCGCCAAGCACACGGGCGTAGAATCGCATTGCGTCGGCACAGTTGCCGTCGAAGCCAAGGTACGGAATTGGTTGAAGATGTTTTGTTTTTGAAATGGACATGGTGACACCGTGGTATGGACTGAAACGGGCGACATTTGATCTTACGGGTTGCAGATGCTCATGATTCCGTCGCACCGGATTTCACGGCGATCCCCGCGGCATGATGTTAGCGACTTCCACGCAATTCGGGAGTGAGGCGGTTTTTTTTCCAGGTCGGGCTGACTTCCGTTTTTTGCGATGGTCCCCTGTGAACGCCCTACAGGATAAAGACCGAATCAGAACCCCTTCCCTGTAGAGGAGCTACCTGCTGAGTGCGACCTGCGTGTGAATTAAGAATTTCGTGTGTTCACGAAAATCCATTCTCGGCCCGGAAAATGCCTCCATCAAATCCTTGAGGCCATACCTTGATCGCAGGAACTCGACGGACACCAACTGTGATTCGCAGTTGCCAGAAACGTTCCGGGCGATTGAATTCACAATCAGAGTTCTCCATGACTCCGGTAGCACTTCACGGGATATCCACCGGGTGACAACGGCCATGGGTGATTTCGTGACCGCAGACAAAGTCCGCAGACTGCGGACTTAGGGATTTGCTTGTTTTTGGCCTGCAGTGCGTGGCCGTGTGGAGCCCGAATTGCTATTGTCTGAGTCCGCGAGTTTTTTTTGCTGAGTGCTCTTGTTCTACAACTTTGTTTCCGGGCTTTGTTGCCATGCATGCCGTTGTCCTCTGGAATCAGGTGTCACTGCAGGATTCTGCTGCGGACCTTGACGTGCTGGTGCAGTGCGTGGAGATCGAGACTGGGTTGAGAAATCTGGGATTCACGGTCGATCGCATTCCCTGCACGCTGAATCTGGAGGAAACCCGAACGCGGCTGATTCAGGCAAAGCCGGATGTTGTGTTCAATCTGGTCGAGGCGCTGGGCGGTACCGATCAGCTGACGTCGCTGGCCATTCTGCTGCTGGAATCGCTGCATCTGAAATTTACCGGCGCGGGTTGCATCGACAACATGCTGGCTGCGGTGAAAACCACGATCAAGCCGCGATTGCTGGAACTGCAGTTGCCGACTCCCGCCTGGATTTCCAGTGCCGTTCCCAAATGGCAGGGACTGGGGGCGTCTGGGCGTTTTCCAACCAGAGTGATCGTGAAATCAACGTCTGAACACGCCTCGTTTGCACTTCAGGACGACTGCATATTCACGATCCCCGGCGGCTCCGACGGCACGGCCATTTTGCTTCAGCGTTTGCAGCAGCAGTCCCAGCGTCACAACAGTTTGTTTTTCGCCGAAGAATTCATCGATGGGCGTGAGTTTCACGTCGGTGTGCTTTCCGAGGCCGGAGTTCCGCTGGTCCTGCCACCCAGTGAAATCCAGTTCCTCGATTTTCCGGACGAAAAGCCGAAGATCTTCGGTGCCAACGCAAAGTGGGAATGTGAGTCGCGCGAATACGGCGCGACGGACCGGACCTTTGAATTTCCTCTGTCGGATCAGACGCTGCTGGAAACGCTGACGTCCACAGCCCGGGACTGCTGGCTGAAGTGCGGCTTCCGAGGATATGGCCGCATAGATTTCCGCGTCGATGCCTCCGGGCAGCCGTGGATTGTCGATATCAACCTCAATCCGCGACTGACTCCGGGAAGTTGCTTCGGCGCAGCACTGGCAGAACTTGGCGTGTCATTTGACGAGGCACTTCGTCGCATTGTTGACGAAGCCCTGAGGTAACGTGAAAAACGTCGCGTGCGTTGCGTTGTGTGCCACCGGCGACGGCGAGGTTCCACCCGGGTGGCAAATGGGGCGTGCGTCGAGTGGGTCAGCGGTTGTCTGGCTGACTGGAGTTTGGCAGATCTGTGCGACAATTTCTGTCGTGATCACCTTGGTCAAGGCGACGATATAAAGATCTCGCTTGCTGTCTGACGAGACAGGTGCAGAATCCGAGGGCAACATGCATGCATCGCTTGCCTGCTCGTCGGTGCCACAGTCGCGTTCAACAGGAGCGTCGAAGCGCTTCTGCTGAGTCCTCGACAGCGCTAGCTGGCAGCAAAGATGTAGCGATTGGACCGACGGTCGATCTGAAGACCATGTTCGATGCGCAAATGTGTCAGATGCGAGTGCACATCCCGATGCTGCTCCAACTCGGCCAGGGGTGCGCCCTGCAGAAGCAAGGCGTCAATGGCAGCGTTTCCATCCCCTCTGTGCCCCAGCCAGTTCGGCCGACGCCCGGCCTGACTTGCACGCTCCTCAGCGGGCCCATTCATCAGTTCGTTGGTTCGGGCATCTGCCTGATCAAGGGCGCACCCAAGGCTCAGGGCAAAGAGCAGATCGCTAAACCCGACGAAGCTCCGGTTCCTCAGCGCTCCTTTGAAGTCGACTGGCTCAACACCAACGTCGATTTGCAGAGTCTGTGCACCCAAGGTCAGCCTGCGCCGCTTCGACATGACGATCGAATTCGGGCCCCTCAAGCCCGAGGTGGCCCACCGGATGTCCGTCCCACCTGCCAGGGACTGAACCTCAGCGATGCCGATCTGGTGGCAACGATCCACCCTTGATCTTGTGACTGGCCAAGTGCTGTCTAAAATACCGAAGCCTACCTAACGTGGCGAACGGCTAAAGTCAAACTGGAAGCTCCCCCCATGGATGAGGAATATTTTCTGAAGCACTACGCGGACGACGAACTGAAAACATGGTGGGACGCTGCATCACTAGCAATACGAAAGCAGATCCTTGACCTGCTCACCGGACTGCATGCCACCCCCCTGTCTCAGTTGGATCAGTTCACGGTGTTACTGCATGCAAACCAGCCGGATGGCTGGAGGGGGTCGCGCCTCGTCTTTGCGATCAGGAACAACGTGGCTGCTAATGGTCAGGCAACGGGGAACACGATCTGCCTGAGCTTGGCACTGAATCCCCACGGGATCACCGCCAGCGTCAACTACCAACTCAATCTCCATCAACCCGGGGAAATCAGGGCAGCCACTGCGAATGAGCTCTTGCGGCTTCTTCAACCACACCATCAACTCCTGCAAGTCACTGTGGATGGCCTCGTGCAGCGAAGAGTGCCCCCGCGTCGGGTCGCGCGCATGCCCTGCGAATACGAGAATAAGGCGCAGGCTGAACGCTGACATGGTGGGCGTCATAGCGTTTGTCCCTGGTCATGACAATCCAGAGAAT
>JALQWE010000187.1 GCA_023258825.1 Planctomycetaceae bacterium
GTCACGGATTTTCTGGAGTGTGTTGCGGGCCATGTGGGGACACTTGTTGCAGGCACAGGTTTCGCCGGTGGTTGTCATGATACCGGGGACCGGGATGTAGGTGTGCTGCGGTGCGATTTTCTGCAGCGGATGTATCATGGTGGCTTCTGTGGCCACCAGAAACGTGGTGGGAGTCTCCAGTTTCATGACGTGCTGACGCATTTTTTCGGTGCCACCGATGACATCCGAGATTTCAAGGATGTTCTGGGGGCATTCGGGGTGCGCCATCACAACGCTGCCGGGATGGCTGCGTTTGATACGAATCAGATCCTGGATACTGAAGACTTCGTGCACCATGCAGGCGCCGGGCCACAGGATCATTTTGCGTCCGGTGACTTCCATCAGGTAACGTCCCAGGTGCTGGTCCGGGACAAACAGGATTTCCTTATCGCGGGGCACTCGATCGATGATTTCGCGGGCGTTGCCGCTGGTCACGATCCAGTCGACGAGACTTTTGACAGCGGCTGACGTGTTGATGTAGGCGACGGTGTGAAAATCTCGTCCCTGTTCCCGCAGTTGCTGCTGAAAGGCGGCGAGTTGTTCCGGGGGGCAGCTGTCTGCCAGTGAGCAGCCGGCCAGCAGATCCGGGATCAGAACGCGTTTTTCGGGATTCATGATCTTGGCGGATTCGCCCATGAAGTGCACCCCGGCGAAAACGATTGTGGACGTGGTGACGCGCGTGGCATCGCGTGCCAGCTTCAGGCTATCGCCGGTGAAATCCGCGATGTCCTGAATTTCGCCATCCACGTAGAAGTGTGCCAGGATCGTGGCATCTTTTTCCCGCTTCAGGACTTCGATTTCGTCCATCAGATCAAGTGGATCTTCTTCGCGTACGGGGCGTTCCTGCAGTACCGGCAACGTCATGTGTCTGTCTTTCTGTCCTATTGGGCGAACCGAGCAGCGGTTCGTTGGCGGGCTTTACGCAGCATTGTTTCCGACACGCTGTAAGGCACCTTTGTTCTGCATTTTAACGAAATTTCGGGGGAAACGGATGCAGAAAAACCCAGCGAGATGCCCGCGGAAATGGAAATTCGCCGTGGAGATTCGCAAATTTCGGCGTGCGGGGCACAAAATCACACGCGGGAACACTGGCTTCCGAGCGCTCCGGTCGAAAAATTCGCGGCAATTCGCGTCGATCAGCCTTGTTTTCCTCAATTCCTTGATTCCTCAGCGTCCGTCGGCGATTCTTTGAACCATTCTTTCCCCGAATCCGTCCCATCCTTATACTGCGGCGGGTCCGGGGCTCAGCGGTACTGCTGTCCCCGCCGCCGGATTTTTTCTGTCCACCTCCTGTTTTTGGATCTGATTCAGTGCTTAGAACTCATCATTGCGGCGAACTTCGCAGAGACCATGCAGGACAGACGGTGACTCTGTCAGGCTGGGTTCACAGTTATCGGGAGCAGGGGCGCGAGCTCGTGTTCGTCGACCTCCGCGATCGCTATGGCAAGACCCAGGTGGTCTTCAATTCTGACGACGATTCGCGGATTGACGCGCTGGCCCGACGTCTCCGTCGCGAGGATGTGATCCGTGTCATCGGCGAAGTTCGGCTTCGCGGCGAAGGAATGACCAACCCCAGGCTGGCGACCGGCGAAGTTGAAGTGCGCGTGCAGCAACTGGTCCTGCTGTCTCGCAGCAAAACGCCTCCCTTCGAAATTGAAGGGGGTGAGCTGCCCAACGAAGAGCTGCGGCTGAAGCACCGCTTCCTCGACCTGCGGCGTCCGGAACTGCAGCGCAACATTCTGCTCCGTCATCAATTGACTCAGGCAGTACGTGAGTACTTCAACGATCGCAGCTTTCTGGAAATTGAAACTCCCATGCTGGGACGCAGCACGCCGGAAGGCGCCCGCGACTATCTTGTCCCCAGCCGCGTGCATCCCGGCAGTTTCTATGCCCTGCCTCAGTCGCCGCAGATCTACAAGCAGATTCTGATGGTGGCCGGCTTTGATCGTTATTACCAGATCGCACGCTGTTTCCGCGATGAGGACCTGCGTGCCGACCGGCAGCCTGAGTTCACTCAGATCGATGTGGAAATGTCGTTCGTCGAACGCAACGACATCCTCAGCACCATCGATGGGCTCGTGTCCTTCGTGATGAAAAAAGTCCGCAACATCGACGTGCCGACGCCGCTGGAGCGTTACACCTACCGTGATGTGATGGAACGCTACGGCAGTGACAAGCCGGACCTGCGTTTCGGTATGGAAATTGTCGACATCACCGATCTCGCCGCCGTCAGTGAATTCGGCGTCTTCAAAGCAGTTTCCAGTTCCGGCGGACGCGTGCGTGGTCTGAATGTCAAGGGCGGGGCCGAGAAATACAGTCGCCGCATCCTCGATGTGGACCTGAAGAATTTCGTCGGCGATTACGGTGCCAAAGGTCTGGCCTACATGAAGGTAGCCGGTGGTAAACTCGAATCCACCATCGCCAAGTTCTTCACCGATGAACAACAGCAGACCATCATCAGCCGGATGCAGGGGCAGGACGGAGACCTGCTGCTGTTCGTTGCGGACTCATGGAAGGTCACCTGCGCCGCTCTTGCTGCCCTGCGAAACCGCATCGGCCGTGAGCAGAACCTCTACGATCCCACCTCCTTCAAATGCATCTGGGTGGTTGACTTCCCGCTGGTGACGTGGAATGCCGAGGAAGGTCGGTTCGACGCGGAACATCACCCCTTCTGCCAGCCCAATCCGGAAGACGCTGAGTTTCTGAAAACGGATCCTGGCAAGGTCCGGGCAGACAGCTACGACCTGGTTGTGAACGGCTACGAAGCTGCCAGCGGCAGCGTGCGTATTCATGACTCTGAAATTCAGCAGATGGTCTTTGACCTGCTGAATATCAAATCGGAAGAAGCTGAACGCCGCTTTGGCTTCCTGCTCGAAGCTCTCCGCTTCGGGGCTCCGCCGCACGCCGGAATCGCGCTCGGGCTGGACCGCTGGGTGATGCTGCTGGCTGGCAATGACAACATTCGCGAAGTGATTGCCTTCCCGAAAACTCAGAAAGCTGCCGACATGCTGACCGGTGCACCATCCCCCGTCGACGACCGACAATTGCGGGATCTGCACATTGAGGTCAGTGAACCGCCGAAAGGCTGAGTTCCTGTGGAAAGAATGACCTGCGATCACGTCAGAGGCTCGGTTTCAACCGAGCCTCTGTTCGTTTCTGCCTGGTCGTTCAATGCAGGCTTTTGATGGCTTCCCAAGTCACGGCCACGATGATTTGCGGTCGGCGGCGATGAGATGTTGAAACACGAGGTTGTGACGTTTCAACACCGTTTCCGGCATCCACATCAGCCGACCTGCCGCACGGCCCGGCTTACAGCGGCAGGACATCCACACTGACCGAAAGTTGATGCCGTCCACCGCCCATAAACACACCCGTCAGCGGGGGCACATCGCCATAATCCCGTCCCCAGGCCAGAGTGATGTGGTCCTGGGCACAGACCTGATCGTTTGTGGGGTCAACATCCACCCATTCCCCGTCTCCCAGATAGACGGACAGCCATGCGTGTGAGGCGTCGGCGCCGACCAGTCGTGGCTGGCCAGGAGGAGGAATCGTACGCAGATAGCCACTGACGTAGCGACAGGGAATCCCGACAGCTCTGAGCATGGCGATCTGCAGGTGGGCGAAGTCCTGGCAGACACCGCGTTTCAGGCGAAACACGTCAGTTACCGGTGTATTCACAGTTGTGGCGCGATTGTCGTAAACAAAATCACGGTGGAGGCGACTTGTCAGTTCAAGAATGCTCTGCAGCAGGGGACGGTCGACTGCCAGGGAATGTTCGGCGTAGGCACGAATTTCCGGAGTCCATTGAATCCGCGGGGAGGCAAAGCGGAATTCGAGTGCCTCATGCCGATGAGGTTCCTCGGGATTTTGCAGCATCGCCAGACACTCCTGCCGAGTGCGCAGGCGACCAGCGGCAGAAATCTCACGAGGTCGGACGGTGACCTGTGTTGTGGCCGTGACATCCAGTAACTGGTAGCCCTCATTGAAGGAAAACATCTGGACGGGATTGCGAAAGGCATCCAGTCGCCGGGTGCGGACGGAAGGTTCGGGGGTGATCACCAGCGCGAAGGATTCCACCTGCTGGTGGTCCGTTGAGCGAAATTCCAGCCAGGCCTGATTGTGACCGACGGAGACCTGGTCCTGACAGGTGTAGCGGGTGCGATGAGTGACCCTGTATTTCACGTCGATCCCTCCGTGTTTTCCATGAACTGCCTGGGGACACCTGAGTGAACGAGGTACTTGTGGGTCAAAGCGTCAGAGAGTTTCAGCATGGCCTCTTCCGTGGTGCGCAGGGCCGCCATCACGGTTTTCAGACCAGTCTGAGCAAGATCTTCGGCGGTCAGCATGCGGACCGCATGGGCCGCTTCCATCACCAGTCGCATTTCCGGCGACCGCAGGGGCTGAGCTGTGTAACCAGGCAACCGATCGGTGTGCTGGATCAGTCGCTCCAGCTGAAACGCAAGTGAGCGAGGATTGGTTTCGTCAGTGATTGCCAGATCAAGCACCGCGTTGCGCTGCAGGTTTTCGCGGTAGCGAAAGCGATAGGTCATTCGCACATCCAGCACTTCGACAAGAGTCTTCAGCAGCAGTGGACTGGCGTTGCCCTTGCGCAGGTCTGCCGTGATCAGCAGACGCGCTGTAGCTGCAGCCCGCTCGATACTGCGACCGATTTCCAGAAAACGCCAGGAAGGCCCACGATTCATCCCGTCCGCAATCAACCCACTGACCGACGCCAGGTCACCGATCAGAATTCCGGTGGCCGACACCACATCCGCCAGATCCCGCCACTCGCGACTGGGTGCTGTCCGGAATGTTTCGGCGGTCACATTGATGCGGTGCCAGGTATCGGGGCTGATCCAATCCCGCACTAACGAGGCCAGACGGGTCAGATCCTGGACTGTGGGGGCCAGTCCGCCGTATTCCCCCGGATCGAACACTGCGGATGGCAGCGCTTCGGCCAGTGATGGAAGTTGCGATTCCATGCCCTCCAGCACAAATCCGGGTTCCAGCTGCCCCTGTTCGCTGAGCAGTCGAGCCAGAAATCGCACGTCCTGCAGTTCGGCACTGCCTTCACCAGACAAACGCTCGGCCAAAGCCCGCACGAGGCGAGCCAGAAAATCACAGCGATCCAGTGAACGGCCCAGCCAGAACAGATTGTCCGCCACGCGACTGGGAAACAGAGCGCTGGTGCGTTTGAGTTCTGCGGGCTGATCCTGCGGAGTCAACAGCGACACCGGGTCAACTCGGCGGTCCGCCAGAACCCACAGATCCTTGCTGCTGTCACCGGCAGCCACCGACAGTTGCATAGGCCCGGTATCCGGTGCGATGCGGATCAAGCCTCCGGGCATCAGATGCCAGCGTTCTTCATCTTCCAGGAGAAACGCTCGAATGGCAACGTGTCCGCAGCGCAGCCCGGAATCGGTCCAGATCGGGATTCCCGAGCGACTGATTTTTTCCTGCGCGACCCAGGCCCATGGTTCGGCCTGCACGCGCGCCAGCCAGTGTGCTCGCTGGTCCGACGTCAGGTCACTGACGATGATTTCCTCACCACCACTTTTCTGAAATGCCGGTTTGATCACGAGGTCCGCAAAACGGGAACGGACCTGAGATAGAGATTGTGGATCGCCGCACCACCATGTGGGGATGGACGGCCAAAGCAGCGGTTCGCCCAGCAGACGCTGACAGATCTGCGGCAGGAACGGCATGAACACCGGGGCCCCCACGATCCCGCAGCCGGGAGTATTGACAATGGTGACGTTGCCGCAACGCATGGCGTTGAGAATGCCGGGCACACCGTGTTCGGAATAGCCCCCCATTTCAAGGGGATCAAGTCCCGATTCGGCACATCGGGAAAGCACAATGTCTACCGGCACGAGGCCTGACAGTGTTTTCAGGTACAGCACGTCGGAACGCACCGCCAAATCGCCACCTTCGACCAGGGTGTAGCCAAGATATCGTGCAAGGTACACATCTTCGAAATAATACGGATGCCGCGGACCGCTGGTGAGCAGCACGATTCCGGGGCGATCAGTGGGACGTGCTGTTTTTTTTCGCAGTGCATTCTGCAGGCGTACAAAAAAGCTGGCAAGTCGTTCTACGGGGACCTGTTTGAATGCCGACGGCATGGAGCGGGAACTGACGATACGATTTTCAAGAGCGAAACCGGGACCAGCCGGGGCCTCGGAGCGATCCGCCATGACGAAGAAGCGTCCATCGGCGGCACGAGCCAGTTCGGCGGCGTACAGAAACATGGGTCGATCACTGGTGCGGCCGAGATCACAGAACGACCGCTGGAACTCGGGATTGGCATACAGCAGTTCGGCGGGCAGCAGGCCCTCGTCCACCAGCCGACGCGGGCCGTAGATGTCGGCAATGAGGAGATTCAGCAGACGGGCGCGCTGGGCCAGCGCGGCCTCGGCCACAGACCACTCTGCCGCAGACGTCAACAGCGGAAACAGATCCAGCCGCCACGGGCGAGCCCCTTCGCCGGCGGCATTGACAGAATGGTAGTTCACACCATTCTCGCGCAGCATGCGATCCGCCTGCTGATGGCGGCGAGTGAAATCCTGAGGACTGGTGTTGCGGAAGACCTGCAGGAATTTCTGCCAGTGCGGTCGCGGAGACCCGTCGTCGTCGTAGACCTCGTTGAACACTCCGGGGGCGCAGGTGAAAACCGAATCCGTTCGTTGAATTGCTGACGCTCCGCTGCTCATCCCGCCATTTTCCGTGTCATTGAAAAGCCGGAACTTCCTGAGCGGAAGTTCGCGTGGGGACGCATTCTAAACTCCGGGAGCGGTTTTCACCCGCCTAATCAGGACCACGCAATCGGAATTCCGGGATCGGCAGCCTGAAGCCCCGCTGTGGACACTGATTTCGTTCATCCGGAGCCTGGGCTTGCGGCCAGGAGGGATTGAAGGGGATGGGATGGGATGGGACATATGGGACTGATGTGACGGATAGGACGGATGTGTTTGGTGGGTTCTTTCGGTTGCATCGGTTGCATCGGTCTTATCAGTCCCATCGGTCGTATGCACCCTCAGTGTGGTTTTATTCTGACACTTCAGCAATGC
>JALQWE010000188.1 GCA_023258825.1 Planctomycetaceae bacterium
GAACAAACTGCAGCAGAACGGCTGTCAGTAATGAGGAACGCAGAAATCTCGGAAACACGAACCTTCCTCCTGGCCCGTGATATCACAGGCCTGCTGCAGGCCTTTTGGGCCCGCGGTAATTGAGAGACACAACCATCCGAAGAGATGGCAGGACACCGCAGCAGCGTCGGGACTGGTGAGCCATCCCACCACTGACAAGGTTGATCGACAGTTCCCTGACACAGAAGCCCTCGCGACCCCGCCGATCAGAGACTGCCGCTATCCGACTTTTCACAAAGACAGATCAATTGTCAGCACGCATGTCATGAGGAATCGTCGCTAATCCCAGGACAATGATCAAGCGCCCGGACCATGTTCCGAACGTTCCACCGTGTCTTCCGTCAGGGCCACAATCTCGCAGCGGCGGCCCTCAACACTCACCCCCCAGCCGCCCTGTTGCATTCCTGAAAATCTGCAGTTTTTTTGCGAACCAGTCTCGAATCAGCAATTGATGCCGAAGTTCCCGAAAAACAATGAGCCCTCAGGATCGCATTCCTGCGGTTTCGCAAAAAAAACCTGAACGAAATCAGTCCCGCCAATCATACTCCCACCGGCATTGTGCCACAGACCGACAGTCTTCTGTTCCCGAAGGCCACGCTTTCGGACAACACAGAGGCACTGCTCCGGATCTCTTATCGCCAGAGGACCGCTCCATGAAATCCCTGCAGACACTACTCACCACCAGCATCCTGATGCTGCTCATTTCCATGAACGCCTTCGGTGACGTCGAAGCCGTCAAAGGAAAGAAATACTCGCTGACCCGAAAACATGGCCCGTGGATGGTCATGGTCGCGGCGATTCGCGATGTGGAAGAAGAACGTCGAATCAGTGATGGCCTGACCGCGTCGGAAGCGGCCGATGAACTGGTCTACGAACTTCGCAAACAGGGCATTCCCGCTTACACCTATTCCATCGATGAAAAGATGGAACAGATCTCGTCACCACAGCAGAACAATTCCCGCCGTTACGTTGCTCAGCACGGCTACATCTCTGTCCTCGCAGGCAACTTCCCGTCCAACAACGACCCGGAAGCCAAACGCGTTCTGCAGTACATCAAGACGAAGTTCAAACCCGCTTTTCTGTCCGACGCGAAAAACGGAGGAATTCTGCCGAAGACTCCTGGCCGACCAGCTCCCCTCAGTCGCGCCTTCATGACTGCCAATCCTCTCTACGAAGGCGAAATCCGCGACGAAGAAAAAGATTCGTTCATGGTCGAACTGAATGCCGGCCAGAAGTACTCGCTGCTGCAGAACAAAAAACGCTACTCACTGGTCGTCGCCACGTTTCATGGTGGCAGTGTTGTGCAGGTGAACGGCACAGATTCCTCACGCGCCCTCGGGTTCTTTGAACGGCACTTCGGAAAAAGCCTCGATGAATGTGCACAACGCGCCATGGACCTGACAGAGAAAATGCGAACAGCCACAAAATATGGCTATGATGCCGACATCGAAGCCTGGGTGCTGCACGACCGCTACAAGTCCGTTGTGACCGTAGGTTCATTCGACAGTCGTGATGACCCCCGCATTCGCCCGCTGATCAATCAGTTCTGCGGCAAGCCAACACGCAACCCTCGCACCGGTGAAGATGTCCTCGTGGGTGAATCCTTCTCAATTCCACGCATCACAAAACCCGGGCAGTTGCCTGAGGATTCGTGGGTCTTCGACGGAACACCGGAAATCATCGAGGTGCCGAGGGTTCGCTGAACACGCACCTTTGATGAAAATGGCAGGAGCACAAGGACACGGCCGGGAATTCAAACCCGGCCGTTACCACATTCAGGCTTGAATGCCGCAAAGGTAGTGGCAAACGCCACGGCCCCACGCTTATTAAAAACCAGGCAGCAGCAAAGGCAACGCAGTCAGCCCCGCAGTCTGATTTCCACCGCGCACCGCCCACCGTCGCACGAACACAGCGCCACCGACTCAGAACAACTCGTCAATCACAGCACCATGATCAATGGCCACGATCGGGCGACCCGAGTGATCAGGAAAATGGGCGTGCGAGTCAATCCCGAGGACGCGGAACATCGTGTGATGCAGATCGCCGGGACGCAACGGACGCTCTTTCGGCGCTTCGCCCAGTCGATCCGTGGAACCAATCAATTGTCCTCCCCGAATGCCGCCACCGGCCACGAAACAGGACATGGCCCCGCCCCAGTGATCGCGTCCCGGGGTGCCTTTGCTTAATGGCGGTCCACCATTGCCGCCGTCGTTCATCCGGGGCGTCCTGCTGAACTCTCCACACAGTACCACCAGAGTCCGATCGAGGATCCCGCGATCGCTGAGATCCGTCAGCAGCCCGTACACCAGCTGATCAATTTTCGGGAGATAGTTTTCCATCCCCGACTTCAGATCCCAGTGATGGTCCCAGCCACCAAAGTGGCAGGTGACAAACGTCGCTCCCGCTTCCACAAGACGACGCGCCAGCAACGTGCTCTGCCCCCACGAATTTCGCCCATACCGCTCCCGGGTTTCCGGTGTCTCCCGCGTCAGATCAAAGGCCTCCCGCGTTCCTGCTCCCGTCACCATTTCAAACGCCGTACGATCAAAACGCTCCAGTGATTCAAACGCGCCGGACGTATCAGCCGCACGACGCATGCGATCAAAACTCGTCAGCAGAGTTCGACGGTCGTTCAGTCGATCAACCGTCAGCTCCGGTGACAACCCGATGTTGCGCACCTGGAAGTTGTCTGCATTGGGGTCACCATCCGTTTCAAACGGATTGTGATGCACCCCCAGATAGTGACCGCCAAAATAACCCGGCCGCAAACCAATGCTCATTCCATAGGGAATCGCAACATTGGCCGGCATCCCGGGACGCCGTGATCCGGCCAGCTTTGTCGCGACCGCGCCGATAAACGGATACTTGCTCCGCGTATTCGCTCCACTCACCCCTTCACCGCGTCCCGTCAGCATCCAGTGACCGCCAGTGAAGTGGTCTCCGCTGTCGTGGTGCAATGACCTGATGACCGAAAAACGATCCGCAATCTTTGCCTGCAACGGAAACAACTCCGTCACTTCCATCCCGGGGACGTTCGTCGCAATCGGCTTCCAGATGCCCCGGTACTCCGCAGGTGCCTCCGGCTTCAGGTCATAGGTGTCCATGTGGCCAGGACCACCGTCCAGCCAGAGCAGAATCACAGAGGTATCCCGGGGGGATAGCTGCTGCTCCGCAACCGCCGATCGTGCGGCCAGAATGTTCGCCAGCCCCGCGCTGAACAATCCCGTTGCACCAATCTGCACAAAGCTCCGCCGCGAATATCCATCACAGTAGCGGGATCGCGGACCACAGGCGATACGTAACATGCGGCACCTTCAGGACAACGGAAAACGGCGGGATTTTTTCAGGCGGCAGAACGCAGATTCAGGGCGGGTGGCAGACGGTGTTCGCAGAGACCTTCTGTCCCCCACGCTCACCAGAGTGCTATGGTTCAGAACCGCGTACCGTCGGCAACGCTGCCGGCATCTGCAGCAAGGCAAAAATCATCCTTCGCTGCCCCAGCCGCGGTTTTGAACCCCTTCAGCATACCCTACCGAGGATTCCATCGTCAAATTCCTTCCGAAAAACAGAGCCCATTCTGTGAATCCCGCTGACTCGCCAAATTCCCTCTGGCCCAGCCGTTTTCACAGACTTCTCCTGAAAGAATCACGGATTTGCAGACAAAAAACCTGCGATGGCTTCGGGCGTCTGGTAAAATTCGTGGCCTGCGTTATGGCGATCGCAGTCACCCCTCAACAGCATCCGCGTGGCTGCAGAACCACAAGCCCCTGCGGTCACCCGCCTTCCCATATGTTTCCTGCTTCCTCGTTCCTCGACAACCCACAGGATTCACCACCATGTCGGGTACCGTGCGATTCCTGCTGTTGACCGCCTGCTTCCTGCTACTGATGCCAGTCACGGCCTCCAGCGATGATCCAACCGACGACTTCAATCTCGGCGTAAATCTCTATCGCACTCAACGTTACGAGGCGTCGGCAGAGACCTTCGAAAAGTTTCTCGCCGATTACCCGCAGGACTCCCGTCGAAACCTCGCCACGCTCTATCTGGCACTCTCCCAAAACTCTCTCGAACAGTACGAATCCGCACGAACTCACTTCACGCAGTTTCTGAAGGCGGACCCGGATGGACGTTACTCCGCAGAAGCACGTTATCGTCTCGGAGAATGCAGCTACTACCTGAGGGACTATCTGAACGCGACCGAACAGCTCACCGACTTTCTGAATCGACATCCAAAGCATAGTCTCAGTGACTGGGCCAGCTTACTGCTGGGGAACTCGTGGTTAGGAATGAACCAGCCCGAAAAGGCCCGTGCCGTACTCACACCCCTGTTTCCGGGAAAACCCGATTCCCCAGTCGCTCCCGAAGCCGGACTCAGCCTCGGACGCGCTCTCGAAGCCCTCAATCAGCTCGAACCAGCACTTACACAGTATCGCGCAGTCGCCGCCCTGCCCAATTCACCTGTCCGACCGCGGGCCCTTGGTCGCATCGGCACTGTGGAATATTCCCGCCGCAACTTTTCACAGTCGGCCGAAGCCTGGGAAACGATTCTTCAGGAATCAGCAACCCCCAATTCCAGCGTCAACGCATTGCTGGGATCAGGAATGGCTCTGTTTCAACTGAAAGAATACGACAAAGCGTTGCAGCGGCTGCAGGCCGTTCCGGACAAGACCAGCTCAACGGCTCAGGCACGCTATCTGACCGCCATGGTCCTCAGAGAACAGGGAAAACTTCCCGAAGCCCGTACGGCTTTCGATCAGGCACTTACAGCAGCCGGAAAAACGTCTCTCGCCGCCGAAGTTTCCTTCCAGCGCGCACAGCTGGAACAAACTGCCGGTGAACAAACCACCGCCATTCAGCTGTACCTCGACATCGCTGACCGCTGGCCGAGTGATCCCCATGTGGCCGATTGCCTGTTCAACGCCGCGGAACTCAGCCTTGATATGGGTGATGTCGCCATGGCCGAACGCATCTGGACTCGTTCAACCACCGATTTCCCGGCCACCTCACGCGAATCACGTTTCCTGATCCTGCATGGACGTATTCAGCTGGGCAAAACCGACATCGCCGGCGCCGTTCAGACTCTCAGCAACGTGGTGGACAGCGGCAGTGCCGACAAACCTGAACTCCTGCCGCTTGCCCGCTACTACCTGGTTCGCGCACGCTACGAAGCTCTGCAGTACACCGAAGTCGTTCAGCAGTGCCAACAGCTGCTGCAGACGACTTCCCCGGAACAACGTAAAGAATTCTCGGCAGCGTTTGCTCTCGGCTCCATGGCTGCTCTCGAAGTGCCTGATTACAACACCGCTGTCACCCTGGCGGATACCTTTCTGAAGACAACAACAGATGCACAGCAGCAGTCTGACATGCGTGCCACCCGGGCCATCGCCCTCGCCGGCCTGCAGAAATACCAGGACTCACTCAACGCGCTGACAGAACTGGCCCGCAGTCAGCCTGCATCGCCACAACTCTGGAAAGCAATCCTCTCGGCCGCCGAACTGGCCCTGAAAACAGAGACGCCCGGTCAGGCCGAACCGTTTTTCGCACTGGCCGCGAACCACACCTCCGACGCCGCCGTCTGCGAAGCCGGACGTGCCGGGCTGGCGTGGAGCCAGTACAAGTCAGGACAATTTGCTGCGGCTGAACAGTCATTCGCGCTGCTCGTGAAGGAATATCCTGTCTCTGAAGATTACGCACGCAACGCGTTTATGCAGGCAAGGAGCGTCGAAGAACAGGGCGATGCAAAACGTACAGCCGATGCCTGGGTGAACGTATGGAACACGCTATCACTCAATCTTCCCGTACCTGCCAGGGGAGAAGAAAAACGGTCCCCTATGATTTATATCTTTGATGCGGGTCAGCAGGCTGCCAGATTTCTCGAAGCCAATCGCCAGTTCACGGAATCAGCCGCCGTCAGAGAAACACTGCTTGCTCGCTTCCCCAACGCCGAAGAAGCAGACCGAATTCTCGAAGAATGGGCCTGGATGTATGCGTCCGCCGAACAATTCGAACAGGCAGATGCCGTCTACAGAAAACTGCTTGAGCAGTTCCCGGACAGCGCATACGCGGGACAGGCACGGCTGTCGCTCGCCGAGAGCACTCTTCAGGCTGGCAAACTCGAATCTGCACTCTCCGAAATGCAGGCCATCGTCGCCGACAACCGCTATGGCCCACAGGAAAAAGAACGCGCGCTCTTTCACGTTGTCGAAATTCATGCCTCTACAGAGCAATGGACGGCCATGCTGCAGTCGGCAGAACAATTCCTTGCCGACTGGCCCCAAAGCCAACTCGCTCCACAAATACGACTCTTTCTCGGCGATGCTCAACTGCAGCTGAAACAACTTGCCGCGGCACGAACCACACTCCTGCAGCTGAAAGAGGATCTGAACAGTGGCAGAGTCCCCGACGCAGACTGGACCGATCGACTCTGGGTTGTCCTCGCAGAAGCTTCACTGGCGGCAGCAGACTATGACCAGATCGATACCCTGCAGAAAGAACTGCAGGCCCGACGCCCGGACTCAAAATTCCTCTTTCAGCTTCTGGATGTGCAGGGACGACGCTGGAAACAACAACCCGTACCGGATCTGGAAAAATCCAGAGACTATCTCAGACAAGTCACTGCCGACCCGAATGCCCGGGGAACCGTCACCGCAGCTCGCTGCCAGGCGCTGATCGCAGACACCTTTGTCATGCAGAATCAACTGGAAGACGCTGTCAAAGAGTACTTTCGAGTCTACCTGAATCATCAGCACGAAGCCCTGCGAGCTCAGGCATTGTTCCAGGCAGCGGCCTGTGAGGTTCGGCTGAGCAGAAAAGACGCCGCAATTCGTGATTTTCGTGACTTGCTGTCGACGTTCCCCGAATCCCCGCTCGCTCCCCAGGCCAGAGAAGAACTGCTGAAGCTGGGTGTCAGCAACCCCTGAATTGCCAGGTCACCCCGTGACCTCCCCCTGCCCCTGCACAGGTACAGAGCTTAACTTTTCTGATCTGTCTTTTCCCGAATCGGTCAACGTGCCACAATTGCCGTATCAGCACCACTTCCCGGACGGCGCCGCT
>JALQWE010000189.1 GCA_023258825.1 Planctomycetaceae bacterium
ACTTGTCGGCACCAATCCGTATGGTCAGCCGGGAGTCGAAGCGCACAAGCAGAACACGCAGGCCAATCTCGGGCTGAAGTGAGTTCCGTGGTACGGGCGTAGACAGCCTCGTTCCTGAGGCCTTCTACGCTCCGTTTTTCTGGTCCCCCAAAGCATACAGGGCTGCTATGAAACTGACATTCCTCGGTCACAGCGCGTTTCAGCTGGAAGTTGCTGGTAAGTCGATTCTGATCGATCCGTTCCTCACCGGAAATCCTCAGGCAGGTGTTTCGGCGGAGACCATCAACGCTGACTACATCGTGATCACTCATGGTCATGGTGATCACGTCGGTGATGCGGTCGAGATTGCCAGACGAACAAATGCGATGGTGATTTCCAATCACGAAATCTCACTCTGGCTTCGCAAACAGGGCGTTGCCAGAACTCACGATATGCATCTTGGTGGCAGCCATCGTTTTGACTTTGGCACATTGAAGCTGACACTCGCCTTTCACGGCTCCATTCTGCCCGACGGTTCCTGCGGCGGAAATCCTGCCGGCCTGCTGTTCAAAACGGCCGAAGGCAACCTCTATCACGCAGGAGACACGGCCCTGTTCTCTGATATGTCTCTGATCGGTGAAGAAGGTCTGAAAGTCGCCATCCTTCCCATCGGCGACAATTATACCATGGGACCGGAAGACGCCGTGCGAGCTGTCAGCTTGCTAAAGCCCGCGATTGTCATCCCCTGTCACTTCAACACGTTTCCGGTGATTGAACAGGATGCTGAAGCCTGGGCGCAGCAGGTGCGGTCAACGACCAGTGCACAGCCCGTGATCCTCGCCCCCGGAGAGGCATTGGAAGTTTGAAGTCGATGTCAGTGATCGCGTGATGAGGCGAACAGTGGCCGACTGCTACTGTGTGAGATGGTTGCGGCCGCGCGGTTTGACTCATTCGTATCAGCACACGTCGGAGCCATCGGGGCTGGTCTCCGGAAGAAGATCATCCACGCTGCCGGGAACTGGCAGTACCGTGTCCGCGTCCGGTGAGCACGGGATCAGCAGACTCAACATCTCCCGCGCCAATTCGCTCATTCCCACGCCGGTCAGGGCGGAAACCCTGACCACGCGAACATAGTCGTCCGTGCGAGCCGACGCAGTGCCGGGAGATGACATAGTGCCGGGAGATGACGCAGCTATGCCGGTGGTTTCTGACTCCGGTGTTTGTAAATGCAGGTCTGACTTACTGCAAATCAGCATCACCGGGCCGTGAAACTGCCTGGCCAGGGCGATGACTTCCGCATCGCAGTCACCGTCGGCCCGATCGGTCACGCAGCAAAGCAGGTCCAGCTGCTGAGGCAATGCCCGGGCTCGGGCGATGCCCTCGAGTTCCAGTTCTGAGTCTGTCGTCTGGCGAATTCCCGCGGTATCACTCAGGCAAAGTGTCCAGCCGTCGACGATCACCTCTGCATCCACAACGTCTCGCGTGGTTCCGGGAATCGGGGAAACGATGGATCGTTCCCGCCCGGCTAACGCATTCAGCAGTGATGATTTACCGACGTTGGGAGCCCCCAGCAGTGCCACATGGAACGGTGCGGTCAGGTGATTCGCACAGGATCTCCACTGCAGAACCTTCCGCCGGGCCGCCTCGCGAGTCAACGTGTCGGTGGATCGCAACTGCTGCCGCAGGATCATCAGGCGACCATCGAATTGTTGCAAAACCCTGTTTGCGGCCTGACGCGTTCTGCAGGCAATGAGGGCCCTTTGCAGAGCGGTGTCAACGATATTCCCGTCGTCAGGAATGGATTCTGAGAAGCTGGATTCGACCATGGAGGCAGCGGAATCGGCTGGCAATAGGTGGAGCCCGGCAGTTTGCAGGTCCAGCAGGATCTGGGTGATGGCTGCGAATCCTCCGTGACAGCAGATTTCCCATCTGGCTGCATCGAGTCGCACCAGGACCACGTCTTCACCGTTCCATGACCCGTAGAGGATGCGATTCACGGGGGCGTTTGCAGCCGAAGTGCCGGTATTGACGCGAAACGAAAGAAACGCCTGTTCGGCCTGCGATGGGGCAGCATGAATACGGATTGCGGCGACAGCCCCGGGACCGGGCGCCGTCAGGGGAATTGCGGTTCCGCGGGATGGTATCAATGTGAGCTCCGGGGAGGGCCCTGAGAAGGCCATTGTGCTGTTTGACGGGGCGGTTTCATCGCAGAAAACAGATAGACAACGCAGGGTGATCGCCCGAAGGTTGAGTACGTTCCACGCGAGCGACGAAACCGGGACTGGCTCGGTCGGACGTGCTGTTTTCGTCGATAAGTGGCATCGTTTTGTTCTGAAATTGCGGCAAGCGGAAGAATCATACCCGCGGTTCGGTGAGGGAAACGCAGACCGCCCCAGTTTCCCGGAACCCCACGAGTTTGTCCAGGAAAATCGCGGTATTCCTCAAGATCAGCAGTGTCCACTGGACAGTTTCTACTTTCGCTCCAGCAGCGGGCCTTCCAATGCCGATGTTCCGACTACGTACGGATTCGCCGGACTGCTGACTTTGTGCGCAGTCTGAACGCAACTGAACGCTGGGAAAACCGGCAAAGAGTGCTGGTTTCCTGAGGGGCCTTCACTTCCCATCTCAATTTCTCCCGGACCAGGGATGGTCATGAGTCGACCATCGGAACATGGAGCAACGCGGTCTCTGCCAGCCCGATTTCTCGGCTGGACAGTGGGGCTGGCATGCTCACGTCCCAGGCTGATGCTCTGGCTGGTCCTGCTGGTCGCCTGCGGCGCCGTGGGCTTCACTGTCACACACCTGCAGGTGCACACAAGCCGGTCGCATCTGACGGATCAGGCAGCACGGTTCACACGCAACTGGCAGCAGTATGCGGACACGTTCGGGACAGAATCTGACCTGCTGGTTGTTGTGGAAACACCGGCTCCCAATCTGCGTTTGATTCGATCGGTCATCGACGAACTTGGTGTGCGGCTCAATCGTGAGCCAGAGCACTTCGAAAATGTGCTGGCTCGAGTGGATCTGTCTGCCATGCGTCGCAAGGCGCTGCAGTTCCTGACTCCGCAGGAAGTTCAGAAAACCGCCGCTCTGTTGAAAACCTACGATCAGGTTGTGGTCCAGCAGAAGTGGCAACTGGTGCGGACTGAAAAACTGGTGGAGTATCTTTACGGGCAGGTACGTCGGGGCCAGGACGAAGGGGTTGTTTCCGAAAACACCTGGGCGTCAGCTGAGCGTCTGGCGGAGAGTCTTTCGTCGTATCTGCATAACGCACTCGAAACCGGTCGATCAGAACGCACAGCGTTTAAGTCTCCGTTGCCCGATCTGATTTCGGTAGCCGGTGATCAGAAACTCACAGATGGCGCCACCGCCTACATGCTGAATGAGGAAGGAACCGTCGGCGTTGTGCAGTTGTCTCTGAAGGGGCGTCCCGATGAGCGGCAGCCTGATTCCGACGGTATCAAGCGTCTTCGTGAATTGATTCGGCAGGTCGAAACCGAGAAGCGTCCGGATCAGGGCGGTTTGCGTCTGGCACTGACCGGGATGCCGGCCCTGGAACACGACGAGATGCAGAGCACGAGCATTGATCTGAAGAACGCGGCTATCGTGGCGTTCTTCAGTGTCGGTGGTTTGCTGCTGCTGGTCTTTCGTGGAGTCCGGCATCCGATGCTGGCACTGATGACGTTGCTGGTGTCGCTGAGCTGGACATTTGGAGCAGCGACAGCCCTCATCGGTCATGTGAATATGATCAGTGCCTGCTTTGCAGTGTTTCTGGTCGGACTGAGCATTGATTTTTCCGTGTCGTTCATTCACCGGTACCTCGCTCTTCGTCAGGAGCTTTACGAACTTCCTGACGCGCTCCGCGAAACGGCGGAAAGCAATGGCCCCGGGATCCTGATGTCGGCCATCACCACGGCCCTGGCGTTTTCCACAGCACTACTGACTGGCTTTCCCGGACTGGCTGAACTGGGCGTCATTTCCGCCATCGGCGTCCTGCTGTGCACGCTGGCTGTTTTTGTGTTTCTTCCGGCTTTGATCGCGATCTCTGATGCCGACGTGGAAGTCACAGCGCTGCCGCAGCCGTTTTCGCCCGCCAGCCTTCGACGGGTTCTGGTGGCATGGCCGATAGTCTCTGTGGCCGTCGCGTCGCTGCTGATTGGCCTGTTTGCGTGGCGTGCCTTCCGCTATTCGGAGGGACGCATTACCTGCCGCGTGCAGTATGATCCGAATCTGATTGAGCTGCAGGATCCGAATGCCGAGTCCGTGCGTGCAGAGCGGATCCTCGAATCGTCCGGAACAGAAACCGTCTTGCATGCGGTTTCGATCGCCTCGTCATGGGAAGACGCGATTCGGCTGCGTGAGAAATTTCTGAAGCTGGGTTCGGTGGCCCGTGTCAGCGATGCGGCCAGCAAGCTTCCGGATCGGCCGGACTCAGAGACTGCGCAGCAATTACAATCCCTGCAGCAGCAGGCCGCTCGTGTCTCTCCGAATGTGCCCTCCCCTGCCCCGGTGAATCACATTGCCGTGGGGCAATGGGCTGATCGTCTGTATGCTCGAATTCGCACTTCCACGCACCCACGAGCTCAGAAGGCGGCGGCGGCTCTGGATTTGTTTCTGAATGATCTGAGTAAAACGCCGGCCAAACAGGCCAGCGCGATTCTGACCGCCTACGACACGATGATTGCCCGCTGGTTGCTGCTGGAGTACTCTGAAATCGCCAGTGCGGATCGATTTGATCCTGTTGATCTGAAGGATCTGCCTGGTGAACTGAAAAGTCGGTTCCTGCGCATTGATTCCGAGAATCGTCAGCAGTGGGCTCTGCGAATTTATCCTCGGGAAGATGTCTGGGACGGCAAATCGCTTCAGGCGTTTGTGAGTGAACTGAGGACGGTAGATCCGCACGTGACTGGTACTCCTGTGCAGATTCTTGAGTCTGCCGGACGGATGGATTCAACCTACTCCCGCATCGGCCTGTACGCCTCCGTTGTCATCGCTCTTGTGCTACTGCTGAATTACCTGCGACCGGGCCAGAAGCTCCTGACTGTGCTGCCTCCGATCGGTGTGGCTGCCTTCATTGGTTACACGCTCTACCAGCGCAATGGAACTTTTGATCCGTCACTGGCAGTGCTGATCTGCCTCGGGCTGGTGATATTCATCGCCGCTGTGCTGGACTATCGGAACCTGAGAGACACGGTGCTGACACTCGTTCCTGCTCTGGCGGGTGGCGTTGTTCTGCTGGGATGCATGGCCCTGCTCGGGCTGCAACTGAATCCGATGAATCTGATCGCACTGCCACTTGTGTTTGCGATCGGAATCGACAACGGCATTTACCTCGTGTCCGACTGCCGCAAGCAGATTGCTGCCGGCCGGGAAACGTATGAAACGTCTTCTGACACTCTGAGCAGTGTGCTGGTGACTTCGTTGACGTCGATTGCCGGATTCGGCAGTCTGCTCGTGGCATCCCACCATGGAATCTTCAGCATCGGACTGCTGTTGGCTCTGGGTGTTGCCAGTTGCCTGTGCGTCTCACTGGTGCTGATGCCGCCTGTTCTGACTCTTGTGGCCAGACATCAGCCTGCGAGTATGGAACCCGTCCGGATCATCCGTCGGCCGGATTCTGAATCTGCCGACGCCACCGGCGCGAAGGACTCGGCTGCGAAGGCAGCGCCAGCGAAGGGCAAGAAGGCTGCGTAATCCGCTGGCACTGACGAGCGAGTATTTCAGGCGTCTCAGTTTGTGTGCAAGCGTCGCTTAATCTGGTCGGCCATCACCGCTAACAGCAGCACCGCTCCCAGGACAATGCTCTGACTGGATGATTCCACACCCATCAGATTCATGCCGTTGCGGATCACGGCGATGATAAAGGCCCCGATCAGCGTGCCGAACATGCGGCCGTCCCCACCCAGCAGCGATGTTCCACCGACCACAACCGCCGCAATGACTTCCAGCTCATACATTTCACCATACTTCGGGTCTCCGGCATTCAATCGTGACGACAGCAGGATGCCACCCAATCCCGCCAGCAGTCCGCTGATGGTGAAGACCAGAAATCGCATCCATTGCACACGAATTCCGCACAGCCGAGCAGCCTCGGGGTTGCCACCAATGGCGTACAGCCGACGACCGAAGACCGTGCGTGTCATCAGCCAGTGAGCGACAAGATAGAACAACAGCATCAGCCACACCGGATTGGGCACTCCGGCCAGACTGCCCCCTCCCAGCCAGCGAAATGCCGGCGGAATATCACCAATCGATTGCTGTGCAGAGATTCGCTGCGCTGAGCCGCGAGCGACCAGCATCATGGCCAGTGTGACCAGAAAGGAGGGAAGTTTCGCAACGGTCAACAGGAGTCCGTTGATGGCACCTGCCAGGGCTGAAACAGCCAGTGCCGCGAGGCATCCGCCGGCAATCGCCGGCATCGAGGCAGTCACTCCACCGCCCGCATCACGAATGACCACTGTTGCTGTGACAGAGGCGAGTGCGAGCACAGAGCCCACACTCAGGTCGATCTCCCGGAGGATGATCACCATGGTCATGCCGACGGCAATGATCGCGTAAATCGCCGTCTGGCTGGCAACCCCGAGCAGATTGGCTGCTTTCAGAAAGTCCGGCCAGAGTGATGTGGCAGGTGTATACAGCTGATTGACACCGGGTTCCGAATAACGCCGGAATACCGCCCATTCCGACGAAGCACTGGTGACCGCAATGGCGTTCGGCAACAACTGGTTCTGAGCCATCTGTTCCAGCTGGACCCGGACGTCAGCGGGAGTCCCAATCACCGTGGTCACCTGAGTCGCTCCGGACTGCTCGAATACGGCATTGGCTCCGGCCGCAAAAAGCCGATCGAGATCGCCCGTCGGTACGGCGACCAGAATTCTCGCTGTGCTTCCCGATTGCTGCAGAATTCGTTCGGCGACATTCCGGCCAGCCTCTGTGCCCGTCAAACTCTGTGGCTTCAGCGTCAGAATGCTGAACACGGCCATCAGCAGCAGCAGGACCAGTACCATGCCGTAGTCCGTCAGCGCACGACGCATCCCGGCGGACTTTGCTTCAGGTCTTCCATTCAACATAGACATTCAGGAGTGTCTCACT
>JALQWE010000190.1 GCA_023258825.1 Planctomycetaceae bacterium
CACCGGTTTCTCTGCGTCCAAACACAAAATTTGCCGTTCGCACGTATTGTTCTGCGGTGTTGTCGGGTACCCTGTATCGTGTTTTGTGATCCGCCCACCTGCTGATGCACCAGCGGCACAGAATCTTCGATTTCTTCTGTTTCCTTTGATGACCGGGAACTCAGGCTCTTCGTCACGGCAAAACGTTCCCATTTACAGATGGCTGGCAGGCATGCATTCCAGAATTTCCAGAATGTTCCTGTTTTCGCTCCTCGGGCTACTCGTGCTTCCGCTCGAAGCAGCGTCTGGACAGTCCACACCATCAGCACCGGCGTCCGATGCCGCCACATCCAGCCAGTCCACGATTCAATGGCAGACAGGTGATCGCCTGGTCGGTCAGCTGGTGTCAGCCGACGCGCAGACGCTCACGTTCAACGCGCCGCTGTTCACCCAGCCCCTGCATCTGCGACAGGAGGCTCTGTCGTCCATCACCTTCCCCACCGTTCCCGAAGAATCCACCGCCAATACAGACGTGTTTCGTGTGCTGCTGCGAAATGGCGACATGTTCTACGGCTCCCTCGCCTCACTGACAGATGACACACTGACTCTTGAAAGTGCCCGCACCGGACAAACTCAGATTCAACGCAGCGAAGTACGCATGCTGCAGCGTCTGCAGCTGTCCAACGGCGTTGTCTTCAATGGTCCCCTCGGCCTGCGCGGCTGGCAGGGGGCGATGCGACGATCCAGCGACGAAGAACGCCAACTGCAGCAGATGCGACAGATCCGCATGCAGAACGTGGCAGACCAGAAACAGCAGGACGCCGCACGTCAGGATGCGAACGCCGCAACAGATCGCTGGACGGCGAACCCGGACGGTGCGATCAGCACATCGCGCCAGGATGCCGGCCTGTTTCTGCCCCTCGTCCTGCCTCAGAAACTTCAGATTGAAGTGCAGCTGTCCTTCCGCAGTCGTCCCGATTTTCTGATGTCTCTCGGACGCGATGGCAGACGCGGACTACGACTGGAATCGTGGGGCGATTCACTGGTGCTGGCACACGCAGAACGCTTCACATCACTCATGACGCTGGACGACAAGGACCAGACTCTGCACCTGCAGTGGTTCGTCGACATTCCCTCCCGAAAAGCCAGCGTCCATCTCGCCAGCGGAGAAAAACTCGGTGAACTGGTCCTCGAAGAACAGACCGCCGGCAATCCGGGTGGCTTCGACGAATCATCACAGACTCCCGAAATCCTCGAAGCCAGCCAGCAGGGACGCTTCGGGCTGCTGTTCCGCAACGGCTCGTCAAGCCTGACCATCCGCCGACTCCGCATCAGCGAATGGAATGGACAATCGCCTCAGGAAATCACCGGCTCCGGGACTCGCATCGAAACACTCAACGGGGAGGTCCTGTTCGGAGACCCGCACCCCCACTCCACTCAAGCAGATCTTCTGACAGTTCAGGCCGGTGACAAATCGCGTGATCTGAATCTCCGGGAACTCGGCGCCATCATTTTTCCTTCGGATCAGCAGACAACCACCCCGGGAAAGATCCAGCTCAGCTGGCCCGACGGAGCTGCCATCTCGGGATCCCTGATTTCCGTCCGCGATGGTCAGGCCGAACTGCAGACCTCGTGGGCCACAACTCCCGTGCTCTGCCGCATCGACGCCCTCTCCGCAATGACCTTTCCCCGTTCCGAGGCCCCTGCCCCAGCCACCGATGATCGGCTGCTGCATGCCCACGGCGTTCTGCAGGGGCAGGTTTCGTTTGATGGCCCCGCCACAGCACCACTCCGCTGGCTCGCAACCGGAGCCAGTCAGCCGGTGGCCTTCCAGCCCGGCAGCAGTTCCCGGATCCTGCGAGGCACTACGGTCGTTCACTTTTCTGAAACACCCGATCTTCTGAAGGGCTACCCGGATGTCCTGTACCTCACCAGCAACGACGTTCTGCCCTGCCGTATCGACATATGGGATGAACAGAGCATCCGATTCACATCGCCACTCGCCAGCGTGACCACTCTGCCAGCCACGTCCCTCCGGGCTGTTGAACTGGGTGTCGTGGATCGGATTCATCAGCGCGATTTCTCATCACCCGAATGGAAAGGCCGCGTCGCCCGATCAGACGACAAAAAGTCACTCCGATTCCGCGGCAATGTCAGCTACGTGCATCCCACGATTCTCACCGGAGATACCGTGCGATTTCAGATGCAGTGGCCGCCGCAGTGCTACGGACATCTGATGATCTCCCTCTATGGTGGCTCCGGCCGCTCAGAAAGTACGGCCACTCCCGTGGTCTTCTCCATCATGGAGAATTCGCTGCAGGTTCACGATCAGCCGATTTCACCCCGCCAGCAACAGGGATTCTTCGGGTTCAATATGCAGAACCAGAAAGACGTCGTCCGCGTGCCGCAACGAAAAGCCAGCGTCCAGCTGATTATTCGGGATGGAAAAGTGCTCGTGTCGGTCAATGACCAGGAAATCCGTTCCATTCGCCTGAATGCCGCTGGTGCTCAGAAACGCAGCGTCGGATTTCACAGCAACGTCAGCGCTGCCGGACAAACCGTGGTCGACGGCCGTGTTCAGGAAGGTGCAGGCATCGAAGTCTCCGGCTTTGAAATTGATAATCTCGCCGGGGGCTCCATCCGCCAGTTCATCGAAGAGGAAGTCCGACAGACAACACTGACGATCCCGCGCTTCCGTCGAAATAATCCGCCCACACATGCACTCATCGCCACCAATGGAGACGTCCTCCGCGGAAACCTCCTGTCACTGACCGCGGAAGACGTCCAGTTTGAATCGCGACTGGAACCACTGCGGATCAGTCGCAGTCGACTGGCCGCCATTGTTCGACTGGAATCCCCCCAGCCGGCTTCCACAACAGAAACAACCGACGATGGCGATGGATTTATCACCGGGCCGGACGAACCCAGCGCACTGCCAGTTCAGCTCACGCTGACTGACGGATATCGCATCACTGCCACCCCTGCGGGACTGGATTCCGATTTTCTGACCTGCTCTTCAGCAGAACTCGGACAGCTGCGTCTGCCCCCTGCCACCATCCGGGAAATTCGCGTCGGCAATCCCAATGACACGCCGGTCGCCATCGCCTTCCAGAAGTGGATTGCTCAACCCGCTAAAGAACCGGATTGGGATATTCCTCAGTCAGATGGTGGTAACTCTGAAGCCGCGTCACTGGTCGGATCGACGGCTCCGGACTTTCAACTCACCCAACTCGATGGCGGCACATTCCGACTCAGTGATCATCAGGACAAGGTCATTATCCTTGACTTCTGGGCCACCTGGTGCGGTCCCTGCGTAGCTGCGCTTCCCGAATACCTCAGCGCCGTCAGTAAGTTTGATTCGTCCAAGGTCCTGTTCATCGCTGTCAATCAGCAGGAATCGGCCGATCAGATTCGGAATTTTCTGGCAGCGCGACAACTCACCGCCAACGTCGCTCTGGACACCGATGGCAGCGCCGGGCAGAAATACCGAGTTTCCGGAATTCCACACACCGTAGTCATCGGCCCGGGAAACCTGGTCGAAGATGTCCATGTGGGATATCGCCCGGGATCCGCAGAAGAACTGCAGACGACGATCCAGGACATCCTCAAAGGCACATGGGTTCGCCCCACCTCAAAGGCCGCTGGAACACCGGCAACGTCCCCTGAGTCTTCTGCACCGAAAGAACCTGCCGACTCGTCCTCGACTCCAGCAGAGACGCCTCCTCTGAAAGACTAACCCCGGCCGCAGGCTCACACCCCGGTTCTGTCACGTCCCCTCACGCCCGGCACCAGGCCGCAGGTCAGCAGGCTCAACGCTGGTCGTCGGACAACTCATTCAAACGAGTGCGACTCTCCAACTCTGCCGCTTCAATCAGTCGCCCCAGCAATTCCGCCGAAACACTTCCGCGAAATCGAACACGCCCATCGATCTCCACCACCGGGATCGACTCGCCAAACTGACGCACCAACTCCGGATCCTCATCAATGTCCACCACTTCAATCGGTGGCAATGCGTCCTGAAAATCCAGCAGCACTTCCATGGCCTGGTCACACAGGTGACAGTCCCGACGCGTCAACAATCGACAGGTTTGAAATAACGCACGCCCGGAGGACTCAGACCCCTGTGACGCACCAGGCGACATCAGCAGCACGGCCGCCATCAGAAACAAACCACCACACGACACCAGATGCACCCCGCGACTGGAGTACCAGATGGAGGGCATGGACGGCATGGCCGCCCCTGTGCGATCACAGAAGATCAACACCGCAAAGACCGAAGCCAGCAACATCAGCAGGGTACCGAACCATGCCTGAACGCGATCATTCCAGTCTGATTCCCGCCCCGTCATCTCTTCACTCCACTTCTGCCCGAGACCGATGACCACAGGCCACCCACATCCACCAGCCAGCCCACCGCAAGGGTCACTCACAGCTCTGCATAGTCCCGTCAATCGGCGGCGTCAGACGGCGATTTCAATGCCAGAAGCGTCTGACGTTCAGGACGATCCCTGTAAAAAGGATCCAGTGGAAAACATCCGGAAATCAAACCATTTCGAGGACCGGTTGTGCAGTCACTGAATGTCCGACAGATCTTCTTTCGCCGCAACTCCACACCCGCCAGACTGTCTGCAGGCAATTCAGGGTACGAGAGTACCATGCGTCCCAGACCAATGGCATCAGCCATTCCCAGTCGCACCACAGCCTGCCCCACGGCCGGCAGCCATTCCTGCAGATATGAGTACCCCGAACCCACAATCAGTACGCCCGGGCAACGAGCCTTCAAGGCGGCCGTTGCCTGGATCTGACGACACACTCCGACCAGAGGATCCTCAGGCGGCTGATATCCGTCCGATGGTGGAAAGAGCGCTGGTCGCTGGATATGCGGGTTGTAATAAGGACTGCCACACGTCGAACACAACAGATCAATTCCCAGGTGCTGCAGCAGCTCCAGGAACTGAACCGGCTCAGCCAGATCAATCCCCAACCCCGTCCCATCTCCCCCAAAAGCCAGCGCATACTGACCCGTCACAGAAGGAATACCAGTTCCCTCTGCACCCGGCTGAAAGGGCGCGAAATCAAACACACTGAGCCGAACTCCGATGCCAAGTCCAGGCGCCTCAGCACGAATTCCTGCCACAATATTCCGCAGAAACCGGGTGCGATTCTCAAAAGTGCCACCAAACAGGCCGGGGCGGTCATAGGCCGACAGCAGTTCGTGGCCCAGATAGCCGTGACAATGCTTGATGTCGACCCAGCGGAATCCTGCCCGCTGAGCCCTTCGGGCGGCCGCCACAAAGTCCTCAATCAACCGCAGCAACGCATCATCACTCAACAGGTTGTCGTCCGTCGAAACACCAAAACGACTGTCCAGAATCGGATGTCGATATGCCGCCGCCGGCTCCATACGACGCTTGTCATTCGGACGGGCAAATCGTCCCGAATGTGTCAGCTGCAATCCCACCAGCAGGTCGTCCATAGTCCCGAACTGCTGCTGATGCGCCCCCTCCAGCAGTTCCCGGAGCTCCACAAAGTCTCCGAGATTGCCCTCATGAAGCACCAGCTGGTTGGGATTGGCACGGCCGTCGGCACGAACCGCGACCGCTTCGCAACCCCACATCAGCTTCGCACCACTCAACCCGAAATTCTTCCAGCGACGACGCGTCAGGTCGGTCGGTCGACCGTCTTCGGTTCCATCCCAACCCTCCATCGGCAGAATGCACCAGCGATTGCCGATGCGTCCACAGACCGAAGATAAAGGCTGCGACAGTGGCGCTGCCGGACCCGTCTGAACAGTCTCGTCAAAAGGCAGCGCCAGTCCCAGTTCATCCAGACGCCGACGAAACAACTCCGCCGTTTTCAACGACGAGACCCGGGGAAACGACATGTCCTGTGTCCTTAAACCAATCCCGCCACCCGCCGTGTTTCGCAGACCACTGTCCGATGCCACGCCGGCAGCAACACTCGGCACAGGGCCATCTCGTCCACGCCGGACTGGCCACCGCAGAATAACCCCGAATTTTCCGCTCCGATCCCTCAGGGACTCAGGGCTTCGGTGCTTCCTGCTTCACGTCCTTCGCAAATCGACCATGCTCGGCGGCCATCATCAGCACCAGATAGTTCAGTCGGGCCGCGTTGGCAATCTTGGAAAAGTTGATCCCTTCCAGAGTGTCCGTGGTCTTGTGGTAAAACGGATTGAATCCGCCAAACAGAAACGAAACCGGAATCCCTTTTTCTGCAAATGATGCCTGGTCACTGCGATACGCAACTGTCGTTTCTTCATCGTACTCAAACACAAAACCAACATACTGATTGGCTTTTTCAATCATTCCATGCAGCTCATTGGACTCCAGGCGACTGCCGACCAGATGAATCGTATTGCGGTTTTCCGCAGCCGGCTCGTTGTCCTTTTCTTCGTCCCGACCAATCATGTCGATATTCAGCATGCAGATCATGTCTGCCAGCGGCTTCAGAGGATTGGCGACATAATACTTCGATCCCAGCAAACCGCGTTCTTCGGCACAGAAGGCCATCAGCAGAACGCTGCGTCGAGGCTTGACCGGGTTCGCATGCAGGGCACGAGCAATCTGCAGAATCGCGGCCGAACCTGACCCGTTGTCGTCCGCCCCCGGATACACCTCACCACGCTGCACACCCAGATGATCAAGATGCGCTCCAACACAAATGTGCTCATGACGAACCGCCTCGTCAGCCCCGGGATACCAGCCCACCACGTTCGGAACATCAATCGCTTCCCGCTCCAGCGTCAACTGGCAGGTCACCGCTCGTGTTGACGAAATCAGCAGGCTCTCGGCACTGTCCCCTTCAGGAAACAGCTCAGACGACGCCCCACACAGTCCGGCCAGCACATTGGCAGCACTGCGAAGGACCGTTGCGGCCGGAATGGCGCCGGGCGCCGTTTCACTCTGATTTACCGACTCGTTCCGCACACGTGCGTCTGCCTGCACCAGCAACAGACAGGCCGGCTTGCCTCGCAGAATCCACGCGTCGTCCGGAGCGAATCGGCCTCGCCCCTGGACCACCAGCAACTGCCCCGCAAACGCTCCCTCAGCAATC
>JALQWE010000018.1 GCA_023258825.1 Planctomycetaceae bacterium
CGCCGGGACTCATTTCTGCTATGCGACAACGCGCCGGAATGGTGCGGATCGGGATCTGTGGATCATGGATCCGTTGAAGCCTGCGGACAGCCATGCGATTGTGCAGTTGGAGGGAGGAGGCTGGTCGGCATTAGACTGGTCACCTGATGACAGCACGCTTGTGGCGAGGCAGTATCTGTCGGTGAACAAGTCTGTCCTGTGGTTGGTGGATGTTGGCACGGGAAAGATGCAGCCGTTGACGGACGCGACGGAAGAGGTGTCGTGGGGTGGTGCGGAATTCCTTCCGGATGGAAAGTCACTGGTGGTGACATCGGATCGAGGCAGTGAATTCAAGCGATTGGGGTTCCTGGACCGTGCTACGGGTGACGTGGCCTGGATGACGACGGAAATCCCGTGGGACGTGGAGGCATTCGACCTGTCACCGGATGGGCGATCTGTGGTGCTGGAAACGAATGAGGCGGGCATTTCTGTCCTGCGTCTGCTCGACACTTCAACTCGGACGATGAGGCTTCTGGAGGGAGTTCCGGTGGGTGTCATCGGAGGGATGCTGTGGCATCCGAACAGTACGGAAATTGCGTTTTCCATCAGTTCATCGGAAGCGACTTCTGATGTGTATACGTTGCAGGTTCCTGGTGGTCAGGTTGAACGCTGGACCGAGAGTGAGTTGGGTGGACTGAATGCGGCCCAGTTGCCAGCGGCGCAGTTGATTCGCTGGAAGAGTTTTGACGACCGGATGATTTCCGGCTTTTTGTATCGAGCGGCGAAGACGTTTCCAGGTAAGCGTCCCGTCATCATCAATATTCATGGTGGGCCGGAGGGGCAGTCACGTCCGGGATTTCAGGGGCGTAACAACTACTTCATGAACGAGCTGGGCGTGGCCATGATTTTTCCCAACGTCCGAGGATCTGTGGGGTATGGGAAGACCTGGGTCGCGCTGGATAATGGATTTCAGCGAGAGGACTCGGTGAAAGACATCGGTGCTCTGCTGGACTGGATTTCGGAACAACCGGACCTGGACGCTGAGCGAGTCATGGTCACTGGCGGAAGCTATGGCGGATATATGACTCTGGCCTGTGCGACGCGTTACAACGACCGCCTGCGGTGTGCTCTGGACGTTGTGGGCATTTCGCACTTCGGGACATTTCTGAAGAACACGGAAGCCTATCGGCGGGATCTTCGTCGCGTGGAATACGGGGACGAGCGGGATCCCCGCATGGCGTCATTTTTTGAAGAGATTGCGCCGCTGAACAACGCTGGAAAAATTACAAAGCCACTTTTTGTGGTTCAGGGCGGCAATGATCCTCGTGTTCCTCTGTCTGAAGCGGAGCAGATTGTGAAACGAGTCAAGCAGAATAACAGTCCTGTCTGGTATCTGATGGCAACGGATGAGGGGCATGGATTTCGTCGCAAGAGCAACGCGGATTTTCAGTTCTACGCGACGATTCTGTTTATCCAACAGTATCTGCTCGGTCCTTAGGTCGGATGCAGTGTGTGCACAACGCGGGCTTTCTGTCGGTTTCTGGAAGCCCTGTGGCGGGTGATGTTGGTGAGTTGTCGGGGCTTCGCCAGCTGACATTGGCTGACGATTTCGTGTTGAGGCGATCTCTGCACGGATCGTGAACTGTTGAGTTCAAAAGCCATGGACTTGCATCACGGTGGCGTTTTGTGGCGTGACTATTGCAGCTGGAGCGAGTCGCATGAGTGTTCGCTGGTTGTTGTTCCTGCTGTTGTTCCTGATTGGGCCGACCTGCACGGCAGTGGCGGATGATTTCGACTGGAGTCATGCGCGGGAGTTGGCGCCGGGCATTCGGTTGCACACGGAGACACAAACGGCGGGAGTGGCCGTGTGTCGGTACGCGGTGCGAGTGGATCTGCAACAGCCGGGTTTGCGGCTGACGACGACCGGGCGACTGCCGGACTGGGAGAAGAATGTCAGAGAAACCCGGCGTCAGACGGTGCGTAATTTCATGCGGTCAGAACGTCAGGCATCGCGTCCGGTGATTCTGGCGTTTAATGCGGATGCGTTTACGCCGTGGCCGGCGCCTTTTGATCAGGAGACGGAGTCTGATCTTCGTGGACTTGCGGTGTGTCGAGGCGAACTGGTCTCGCCGGGGTCAGATTCACCGTCGTTTGTTCTGGATCGTCGCGGGCGTGCATCGATCAGAGTGACAACCAAATCGACGGACCCGGAACAGATTGAGCTGGCTGTCAGTGGTTTTGCTTTCTGCCTGAAGGACGGAGTCGTGCAAAAGTCGGGCGAGGACCTTCATCCTCGCACGGGATTGGGACTTTCTGCCGACGGGCGGTGGATGCTGGTGCTTGTGGTGGATGGTCGTCGGCATTCCAGCCAGGGTGCGACGACCGCAGAGCTTGGCACATGGCTGCGGGAACTCGGGGCCTACGACGCCATCAACATGGATGGCGGCGGATCATCGACGCTGGCCTGGTGGAATCCTGCGGGTTCGGAGGAGGATAAGACGGAGTTATTGAACCGTCCGGTGGGTAATGGACTGAAGTTGCTCACTCCGGACGCGGATCGGGTCGGCATTTCCGAGCGAGCCAACGGCAATAACGTGGGCGTGTATCTGCTGGCACCGTGAAATCCCGGGGATTGTGAGATCTGCGTTTTGGAGTATCACGGTGTGACAACTGTGGTTTGGGAATGAGTGGCGACGTCAGTGCAGGACCTGGCAGCGGGCGCTGTCGGGGATGGTGTATGTTTCAGGGCCATGCCGGAGCATGATCGCTGTTGAAATGTGTCAGAGGGTGGAGGTCCTTTAAGTGATGGACCGCAGTTGTCGCAGTGTGCGTGTGATTTGTTCAATCAGAATTTCGAGGCTGCCGGGGGACGTTGCTGCGATGACTTCCTGGTAAATTCCGTAGCCGAATGAGGAGGCCGGGGGGATGTAACCTGGCTGCCAGTCACCGGTCAGTGTTGTGACAAACACCGGGGTGGGGGCAAACCGTTTGCGGAGTTCTGTCTGAAACACCTGATACAGTTCTCCGGGAACGAAAATCCAGATGGATTCGCCCAGAAGTCCGATGTTGACGGTGAGGGGCCATGATCGGCCGGGTTTCAAGGCCTGCAGTCGTGTCAGTTGTCGGGTCATCTGTTCTGCATTCGCCCGACAGCGACGGAGGTATTCCGTATCAGAGTTTCGGCGTGCATTGTCTTCTTCGGACTGCCAGTGTTCCCGCTGTCGTATTGTGTCCTCAATTGTCGGGAGGTCATGGCGGTAGGGAAGTTCAATCTGCGTGCTGTGCCACGAAAAGTCGGCAAGTCCTGCGGCGTCTTCTTCCGGAAGCGGAACGTGTTTCCATGTGCCAATCCATGTCCCGGAAAGTACGGGGCCCTGATAGACGTAGTGTGTTCCGGGTGTGGGAAGTGACTGAAGTGTTGAAAGTACGGCGAATCCGATTTCCCGTCCATTTTTTTCTGCCACGGTCAGGTCGCCGGTGAAGCCTTCACGTGGTCCGAGGTCACCGGAAGCTCCCTGAAGAAACAGGCACAGCGCTTGTGTGTGCTGTTCGACAATGTCTCGCATGGAACCGACCCAGTCCGGGCTGATCAGTGTGTTGTCCCATGCCAGAGTTGTCGGGTGACAAGCGTAGTTGACGACTGTGACGAGCGGTCTGCCTTCGCTGGTGGAGATACGAGTCACAAGGAGTGTGTCATCGGAGTCACCGTCCGGGTTGAGTCCACAGACGGCGTGTTGTCGATCTGTATCGAAGAAATCTCGGTGTCGTGCGAGAGAGCATCTGCCGACCCCTGTGACTGCTGCGCAGGGGACACGACGGTCTCGCGCTTCGATGGCGAGGCGAACCAGGGTCGCACGAACGCTGAGCAGGTAGGGTTCGATCAGTTGTCCGCCAGGAAACTCAGACCTGCTGCGTGCCATCCAGCCACTACCGTGAGTGTGCGTCAGCGTGATCAGCACGTTTTCAGGCTGGATCTGCACTGCGGCGCTAACTTCATCTGCAATGGCCTGCAATTCGGTGGATTCGAGGATGCAGTGATCCAGAGAAATGAGGAGGCGTGCGGTGGCGGGGTTTGAGTGGAGGGATTCCAGCCAGAGCAGAGTTGCGGTGAGGGGCTGATGGATTCCGGTGGCCTGATCATGCAGTGCCGCACCCCACATGCGGTGATAGATTCCCACGGGGGGCGTGATATCACCTCGAGTGGCTGCAGCGAGGCATCGGAACTGGGGCGATCTAAGCGACATCATGACGTTTTCCGAAAGCTGAATCTGAATCTGAAAAGAGTGGACGTTGTGGATTGAGCAAGGCCCAGCAGATTGCGTCGATGGCCATGATCGCGGCGAAGAAGAAGAGCATCAGTTCCCAGTTTCGGAAGCGTTCTACCATCCAGCCGGAGGTTATGGGAAAGAGCATGGCTCCGAAATTGCCGCACATATTCATCAGGCTGAAGACGGTGGCGACCTGAGAACCACCGAATTCGATTGCCACAGTGTAACCACTGACACCACCGAACGTCGCACAGAACGCCCCTGCGGCCACCAGAGTGATGCTGAGGTGGAGATTGTGGACGAAGGCTGAGCTGACGATCAGGAGTGAGCACAGGGACATGCCGACAACGGCGATTCCCTGGCGGGACAATCGTCGATTGCCGGTGGTTTTCAGGAGCCAGTCTGAAGCGATACCGCCGGTCAGGCTTCCGAGGACTCCGCCGATACCGGCCAGCGATGTCAGGTCAGCGGACAGTTTGATTTCGATGCCGCGTGTTTTCTGCAGAAAGACGGGAAACCATGTGAGGAAAAAGACCATTCCAGCGGCGCGGAGGAACTGCTGAGTGCAGAGGAGAGCGAGGGGAGTGCTTTTCAGGATCAGGGGCAGCATGTGTGACAGGCGGGACGTCTTTGCTTTCTGTGCGGTGACGGGAAGGGCTGAATTCGGGACTGTGATCAGGAAGAGACCGGTCCAGAGGAATCCCGGCAGTGAAAACAGAAACAGCAGGATTTGCCACGAGTAGAGTTGCCATGTGGCTGCTGTGGGCTGGAGCAGATTGAGAGTTCTGCCGGCCAGCATGGGAGCGACGGCGCCACCGACGGCCATACCGGCGGCAAGGATTCCCGAGGCTCGGGCCCGCTGGGATTCCGGAAATGTCTGACTGATCGCGGCGGCTGCACAGGGGAACGCGCCTGCCTGCGCCGCGCCCATCAGAAACCAGAACAGCATGAGTGAATACCAGCCGGTGCTGAAGCCGGTGAGAAGCGCCAGGGTGGACCAGATCGAGCAGAGCAGAGCCAGGGTGCGTCGGCTTCCATAGAGATCGGCCATGCGTCCGGCGGGAATCTGCAGCAGTGCGTAGCCGAGGTACCATGCGGACTGGACCCAGCCCATGGAGCGTTCAAAGTGCTCAATCTTCAGGTCCGTGGCAATCAATTCTGCAGGCACACTGATGGCTGCCCGCTGAATGTAGGCAATGCCGGCCATGAGGCAGAGCAGTCCGAGAATCAGATACCGCATAGATCCTCCGGCCTGAGTGTTGAGGTCGAGTGAAGTCTGTGTGTCAGGCTGCGGGATGACGTTTGCTGCCGGGTGGCATTGTGGAGCGTGTGCGGTTTCCGGGATTGGGCAGTCACTGACTCAGGACCTCCGGGTTGACGACATTCGCAGGCTGACCATTCAGGAAGGCCTGAATGTTCTCGATGCAGCCTGTGGTCAGTTGATCGATACCTTCCTGAGTCGTATCGGCGGAATGTGGTGTGAGCACGACCTGCTGGCAGGACAGCAAAGCATGATCCGCGGGGAGTGGTTCTGTGTCAAACACGTCCAGCCCAGCTCCGAATAATCGACCGGAATTCAGTGCGGCGACGAGGGCCTCTGAGTCCACAACAGCTCCACGCGAGGTATTGATGAGGATAGCGGTGGGTTTCATGGTAGCGAGTGATTGGGCATTGATCAGGTGGCGTGTCTGGTCTGAAAGGCGCGTATGCAGCGAGACGACATCGGAAGTCTGCAGGAGTTCATTAAGAGGCACATACTGGAAGCCCAGTTGGCTGGCTTTTTGCGGGCAGGGATGCAGTGACCACGCCTTAACGGACATTCCGAGAGCGGAGCTGAGGCGAATCATTTCACAGCCGATGTTGCCGGTTCCGATGACGCCGAGTTGTTTACCGGCGAGTGAGATTCCGAGGTCACCGCGCCAGCGTCCTGCGCGAAGTTCAGCGGTCATCCAGGCCATGCGTCGTGAAACGGCGAGCATCAGTCCAAGTGCGTGTTCCGCAACGACTCTGGCCGTGCGTCCCGGTACGTTGGCAACGATGATTCCCTGTTCGGTTGCTGTCGGAAGATGAATGGAATCGAAGCCGATGCCGCAGACGGCGATCATTTTCAGACGGGGAAGCTGCTGCAGCACATGCCGGGGAAAGGCCAGGCTTCCCCGGGAGTTCAGAAGAATGTCGGCATCGGCAAGTCGGCTGATTTTTTCAGCATCGTTCTGAGGGCGGTCCGTATAAAGCGTGTAGTCGGCAATCGACTTCAGTCGGGGAAGTAGTGGCGAGGCGGAAACGAGCGGTGGAAAGTCAGCAGGAATGACCACGTGTGGTCTGGACATGGGTGCGACCCTGAGCTGAGGTAGGAATGCAGTGTGGGTGATCCGACATCACGGTGGATGCTGGACTGTGTCGTGCAGAAGAGTCGGCGACCTGCCGGCTTCACAACAGGCGCGGCACCCAGCCATGTTATAGCAGACGGCTGTTGCAGAAAGAAAATCGGGCGGGGCAGCGTGCAGCCATTTGACGGCGTCCGGGGCCCGGTGGACTCTGAAAAACGCATGCTGTTGCCCAATTGTTCCTGCGGAATCTGTGTGGGTGGTCGGAATCTGTGCTGCGACCCGGAAGGTTCTGTATTTCCGTGTGATGTTTCACCATCCGGATTCAGGACCGAAGAGTGAATCAGCCATCGGAAGCACTCTGTGATCATCGGAAGCGATAAGACTGGCGGGTCCTCGGATGCACGAAGACGTGAATGGTGGCCGGGAACATTTTCCACCGGTTTGTCAGGACGCTACGATATCAGCACGCTTCTGTCCCGGGAGAATTGTTCATGACTGCGATCACGGTTTCCTGCCCTGCCTGCAGGGCCACTCTGAAGATGCCGAATGCTGACGTCGCCGGAAAAAAAGCACGGTGTCCGAAGTGTGCTCATAAGTTTGTCATCGCGTTGCCGCCGCAGGATGTTGTTCCTGAGGACGCGGACGTTCCGATACTGCCGTTGGCGCCAAAAGTCGGCAAATCGGCACGGTGGATTCCGGATGGTGCTGATTCGGCTGCAGTGGACAGTGCGCCGATGGCAGCTGCCGATTCACCGCTGGCATTTCCCGGGATCAACCCAGGAACAGAGACAAATGGGACTGCAGGGTTGCCGGAGTTTCAGTCGTTTCCGGACCTGTCTGTTGCTGTGACGGATACGGCGTCGGTGGCATCTGCTGCAAGCCGCGGTTCAGGCAGGGCGGCTTCCGGTCGCTCCGGGAGGAAACGCCGCAGTAATCGGGCTGCGTGGATTTCCATGGCTGTGACAGCCGTGGTCGTGATCGGCGTGGGTGTCTTTCTGCTGCTGAATGATGGTGGTTCCGCTGAAAAAACCAGCCGGCAGCCGACAGGTGAGAACCTCGCATGGAAAAAGGAGCAGGCGGAGCAATCGGCATCGAACAGTTCGGCGGAGCAGTTGAGTCCAACGCAGGGTCAGGCAATTCCGCTGACGCATATACCGTTTACGCCGCATGTGTTGTGTCATCTGCGACCGTCTGAATTGTGGGCGAAGAATCAGACGATGGGTGAGTTTCAGGCTCTGCTGGGAGATCTGGGCCTCTGGTTGGCGGATCAGATTCGGAATCGGACACGATTCGAGCCGCAGGACATCAGTGAGTTGACGATTGCCATCAACTTCGGGGCGCGGATGGCCGCACCGGACACTGCGATGGTGGTGCGATTGCGGGAGCGTCAAACGTCCTCTGAGCTGATGAAAAAGTTTCGTGGTCGACTCAGGCCGGATCCGAACGTTGAGATCTTCGAGGCGGACGATGCGGCGTTTCTGCTGATTGACGATCAGACATTTGTGGTGGCTCCGCTGGATATGGCTGAGGATCTGCCGGACTATCGGCGGGGCGAGGCGATGGCCTCACCGGATATGGAGCCGCTGATCCAGGAGTCTGACAGGGAGCGACATTTGTCGCTGTTTTTCGACCTGAACATTGTGGATTCGCACCGGGAAGATGCCTTTATGCCGCAGCTGCAGCCGGCAGCTGACAAGGTCCTGTTCTGGTTTGGTGATCAGATCGAGACGGTTTCGTGGAGTTTTCATCTGGAACCTTCGTTCTATATGGAAACCTTGCTGCGTAACACCAGTGCGAGTACGGCGCAGCGGGTTCAGCGATCTATGCAGGTGCAGCTGGATCGACTGGCGGAGCAGGTTCTGGGGATGATTCGCAGAATGCAGCCGGCCACGGAAGGAAGCCGCCAGATGATAGGTCGATTTCCGGCGATGCTGCAGGCGTTGAATGTTGGCACGACAGCGCATGTGGGCCCAGGCTTTGCCCGCCTGGTCACCATACTTCCTCGACAGGCTGCGGCAAATCTGGCTGCAGGCACCCTGTTGACGTGGAATCAGTCGCTGGTCACGAATTTTGAAGACGCTGCGATCACGAGTGCGGAGGAATCAGCGGTTCCGGATCGAGTGGCTGATCGTCTGAAGATGTCGGTGCTGATTGACTTTCGCAGGACACCGCTGCAGGAAGCGTTCGGGTTTATTGGTGAGTCGATCAGGACGGATGTGGCGATTGACGGGGACGCTTTGAAGGGCGCAGGATTCACTCAGAACATGCCGCAGACGATGGACCTTGGGACCGTCACGGCTCAGGCGGCGATTGATCGGATTCTGGAAAACTATGCGAAGGAGCGGGATCCATTGGTGCTGATCGTGGATGAGCAGCAGAAGAAGCTGATCCTGAGTACAAAGACGAAAGCTGAGGCGGACGGGTTACAGCCTTTCGACACGAAAGCGAAGTGAGTTGGCCAGGCAGGGTGTCGGTCTGTCGGGGCACGTTGGTGATCGTGATGGCGGTGATGTTGATGGGACAGGTAGTCGGTGTGTTGCCTGCAGGAGCACTGGGCGGTGATTGGTGAGTGAGGCATCTGGTGCTGGTTTGCGGGGACAGTGTTTGAGGGGGAGTGAGCCGATGACGGCGGGGCGTCCCTGGCGGCGTTGAGCGGCAGAAAACGCGTTTTTTACTGCAAAAAGCTGCTCTGGACATAAAAACCGAGTTTCGGCAGAATCTGCTGCAACTCAGCGAATTCAAGACGCTGAGGCCTTCTTTCCCGGCCGGTGTCTAGTGATGGTTTTTGACCGGCTGCCTGTCTGAACTCCTGTCACCGACAGCAGGTTCTCTGCTGTTTCCTCACCTCACCCAGGGATCTGTCATGGCGCGACTGGCAATAGCCGTCTGCTGTTATGCAGTCATTTTCACGGCATCATTTTTCTGCTCGCTGATGCTCCGTTTTGACCTGGGGCCAATCCAGTTTCTGAGTGGGATTCTGCGTGGTGCTGGTGAGATTTCGGAAGGCCTGACAGGGCGTGCTGCGTTTGAGCAGGAGCAGTTCATTTATGCGGTGCGTGTGTTTCGTGAGAGTCTGGTGCTGCTGGTCCTGTTGAAGGTTGCCGTGGTCCTGTTTTCGAGGGACTGGCGTCGGCATCTGCGTTATTCGACGATTCATGATCTTGCGTGGTCCTCGGGTGTGTGTCTTGTGTGTGGAGTGCTGTTGGCGGCTTCGCAGCTGGCACACGAGGCGATGCCGCAGATTTCTCGTGGTGTCATTGTGATTGACACGATTCTGTCTGCGGGATTGCTGGCTTCAGCACGGGTTCTGGCGCACACATTGCGAACTGTCGTGAATGCCCGACGTCATCCAGGGGCCTCAAAGGTCCTGATTTATGCAAAGGGTCATGACGCGGTGGGGTTGCTGACTTCGATTCAGTCGGGATCAAATGCGTTGCGTGTGGTTGGGATTGTCTCACCGGCGGCAAACGTGCATCACGGGTTGGTGGCTGGCGTTCAGACTTTTGATGCTTCGACCGGACTGGAACGAATCATTCGGAAGACGGGCGCGGAGATGGTACTGCTTCCATCCCGATTGTCCGGTCGAACAATTCGGGAAGTGAGTGACATTTGTCGTCAGCAGGGAATTGCGGCGCATCTGGTGCCGTCGGTGGATGAGATTCCTGCCGGGCGATTTCAGTTGCGAATGCGAGAGATCACAATTGACGACCTTCTGCGTCGCGAACCGACTCAGCTGGATCTGCATGAGATTCGTGATTCGCTTGAGAACCGGGTGGTGCTTGTCACGGGGGCGGCCGGGAGTATTGGTTCGGAAGTCTGTCGTCAGCTGCTGCGTTACGGGCCTCGTCGGATTGTGATGCTGGACCAGTCTGAGTTCGGGATTTTTCAGCTGGAGCAGGAGTTTCGTGTTCTGCAGCAGGACGCTGGTTTTGAGCGTGTATCTGTGGAGTTTATTGTGGAGGACATCACGGACGAATCGGCCATGGCGCGTGTGTTCATGATGAATCGTCCGGCGGTGGTGTTTCATGCGGCTGCGTACAAGCATGTTCCGTTGATGGAGAGCAATCCTCAGGCGGCAGTGCGGAATAACGTGTTTGGCAGCAAGGTGCTTGTGGATCTGTCGGACAAGTTTCAGGTGGAACGTTTTGTGATGATTTCCACGGACAAGGCGGTTCGTCCGACGAACATCATGGGGGCCACCAAGCTGATTGCAGAAGAATACTTGTTTGCGGTGGCAAATCGCTCAAAGACCCGTTTCATCACGGTCCGTTTCGGCAATGTACTGAATTCGGCGGGCAGTGTGGTTCCGACATTTCGGAGGCAGATCGAGCAGGGTGGTCCGGTGACGGTCACTGATCCGAACATGCAGCGGTATTTCATGACGATTCCGGAGGCGGTTCAGTTGGTGCTGCAGTCCGGGGCGATTGGTGACGGTGGCGACATTCTGATTCTTGATATGGGCGAACCTGTGCGGATCATGGATCTGGCGCGGGACATGATTCGACTGTCGGGGCAGCGTTATCCTGAGGACATTGACATTGTGTTCACGGGACTACGTCCCGGTGAAAAAATGTATGAAGAGTTGTTTTACGAGACGGAGAGAAATGCCGTCCGGGTTCACGAGAAGATCTTTCGGGCACCGCGGCCTCAGCAGGCGACGGGGTCAACGGTAGAGCGGGAACTGGCATTGCTGCAGAAACATCTTCAGGGCAGTCGCGAAGAGCTGCGGGAAGTACTCTGGCAGGTCACCACACGTATTGTGCAGAAGAGTTCGGGACGTGTGGACAGTCTGGAATCAGTGCATCGCGATGTTGCCTGAGTTCAGGTGAGGCGAGGGTGTCGCGCTTACTGGGGCTCTGCGGTGTTGTGATCAGCGGCGGGTTCGCGGAGGAAGCGATAGCCCGTGCCTCGAATTGACAGCAGATGTCTTGGGGAAGAGGGATCATTTTCAATCATGCGTCTGAGTCGCATGACGAAATTGTCGATGGACCTGCTGGACATTTCGGCGGAATCCTTCCAGACCTCGGACTGCAGCCTGGCTCGTGAAAGAACGACGCCATCATTTTCGAGGAAGTAGCGCAGGAGTTCCTGTTCCCGGGTTGTGAGGGGATGGACTTCGTCGCGGTGCTTCAATTCAAAGCGACCGAAGTCCACGAGGACGTCACTGAAGCGAACGACGTCTTCGGTGGGGCGAATGGATCTGCGATCCAGATGGCGTCGGCGTTTGTCCAGCAGATTGCGAACCCGGCTGAGTAGTTCCGGGAGACTGAACGGTTTGGTCATGTATTGATCCACGCCGCAGTCGAAGGCCTGAATTTTGTCTTCGGAAAGTGTTCTTGCCGTGAGTGCGAGGATCGGAATATCAAGATCGAGTCGGCGAAGTGAGCGGCAGATTTCGTAACCGCTCATCTGGGGCAGCATCAGGTCGAGGATGACGAGGTCGACGGGTGGTTGAGCGGATTCGTAAAGCTCGAGTGCCGCGGGGCCATTGGCGGTCAGGTCCACCTGGTAGCCTTCACGTTCAAAATTAAAACGCAGGCCTCGGGCAATGGCGTCTTCGTCTTCGACGACCAGGATTCTCATGCGGTGGGTTCCCGACTGGACAGGGCAAGTTCGGACACGCGATTACGGGAATCGCGGCTGGTGGCGGTCGTCGGATGCAATTGACGACCGGGCAGAGTGACTTCGAAGACGCTGCCCGGGCCGGAGTCGGCATCAGTGACGGACACGCGTCCCTTGAGCAGACCAACCAGGGTGCGGACGATGTAGAGTCCGAGTCCCGTGCCGGTCTTTGTACGCTGCAATTCATCATTGCCGCGAACGAATAACTGGAAGATCCGCCGTCGATTTTCCGGGGCAACTCCTGTGCCATTATCCCGTATTCGCACACAGACACGGCCGGTTCCGAGGGCAAATGCCTGGACGGTGACCTGCGGCGGGGATCCTCCGTACTTGACGGCATTGTCCATCAGGTTGCCAAAAATCATTTCCAGCAGGAGTCTTCGGGAGGTGAGTGCGAGAGGGGCGATTTCAAAGCGGAAGACATCATTGATCTCCTTCTTGTGATGCAGGCAGGCTGCCTGTGCACACTGACGCAGGAGTTCTTCAAGTTCGACGGTTTCGGGGTCGGACTGATTGCCGAGCGCATCGAGGCGTCCGACTTCGAGCAATTGGTTGATGAGCCGATCGAGTCGGGTCAGCTCGGTGTTCATCGTCTCGTAGAATTCCCGTCGGTCCCGGGCTTCAGGTTCGCGCAGCAGCAGCGTATCGATGTAAAGACGCAGTGCCGCGATGGGGGTTTTGAGTTCGTGCGTGACACTGTCGACGAAATTGGATTGTCGACGATTCAGCTGGATTTCCTTGATGGTGAGGAACGAGTAGAAGGAGATCCCAAACAGGCTGATGGCGAGTGCCGAAGAGCCGAGGATCAGGCTGAGCCATGAGCTTTGCCGTGCCAGTTGAACGATCAGGATGGCCATGAGCGCAATGTTGACCGTCATCAGGAGCACGCTGCTCCAGATGGGCAATCCCAGATGTCGACGTTTGCGGCGAAAATCAGCCATAGGCGTTGTGGCAGCAGAGAAGGCTTGATGAGGCTGGTGGCGGCACTGGTTGGCAGGCTGCGTCCTGAGTTACCGGATGGGCAGCCGTCACCGTGAAGTGTATCTGATCCAGCGTTCCGGAAAACTCTGTCTGTTGATCGAAAGGTGAGTGGGCAGGGCATTTGCCCTGGCGTCCGGATCGAATGAGGCTGGGGTGAAAGGCGTCCGGATCGAAGCCTTCTCCTGGGAATTGACCGCGGGCGATGTGGATTTTGAGTTGGACATCCGGCGGGATGCGGGTCGGATGGAAATGAAGCCAGCGACGGGCTTTCGGCTGGGAACCGGCCTGTTTCGTGTAAAAAGGGACGCATTTCGCGGAAAAATCGATCAGGAATCACTCGAATTTATGCGATTTGAACCAATTGATAGACTAATATCAGGGCCGCGGCGATTTCACTGCGGTTGTGGGCGAATCGACGTCAGACGCTGGCCCGGGCTCGGTGAAATCCAGGTTGCTCAGGTTAACGGCGGCAGTAGTGGGACAGGTTTTCCTTGAGGGAATGGTCATGTCACAGCAAATTGGCGCTTCCACTCTTCTGCAGAAGGTCCAGCAACGGCTGACGGCTGTGCGATTTGCCCGTAAGCTGCATCACTGGACTCTGGCGGCCGTGATTTTTGCCGGGGCTGCTGTCGTGGGTGTGCGTTTGTCCGGCCTGATTCCCCCGGGAAGCCAGCGATTGGAGTGGCTGGCTCTGATTCCCCTGGTGGCAGCGGTCGCTGCGTGGCTTTTTCATCGGCGAGTGGGAAAGACGGATGCGGCGCGGGCGGTTGATCGCTTCGCCGGAACGGACGATTTGTTTCTGACCCTCGCGACGTTGTCGACATCAGCCGGTGAATATCAGCCGCTGGTAGAGCAGTCAGCTTTGGTTGTAGCGCCGAAGATTGTTCCCAATCAGGTGGTACCCTTCACCCCGCAGAAGCCTCTGGGCCTGCAGGCGCTGGGGTGGGTTGCGCTGGCTGGCTTGATCTGGTTTGTGCCCACCCTGGATCCGTTTGGGAAGGTGGAGGCCGCCGCGCGGGTTGAGCAAAAGCAGAAAGAGGTCCAGCAGATTCTGAAGTCGGTCAAAACCCGTGAAGAGCAGCTCAGCCGTGAAGTTCGCACCGGAGAAGAACGGGAACAGAAAATTGAGCAGCAGGCGCAGGAATTGATGTCGGCGTTGAGAAAAATGAAGCCGGCAGACTCGCAGCCAAACTCGAAGGTTCTCGAAGATCAGCGAAAATCACTGAACGAATTGTGGAAGCAGGTTTCCAGCGAGGATCTCCGTCGGCTGCTGAGTGAATCGGCGAGCGAAATGCAGGGCGGAGAGCGGGCTCAGAAAATGGCCGAATGGCTCAGGGATCTGCAGCAGGGAAAAAGTGACTCGCTGCAGAAAGAGCTGCAGAAAGCCCAGGAAACGATGCAGTCGATGCTCAAGGCGGAGACTCCGGAAGAGCGACAAAAGCTGGCCTCGGACCTGAAGAAGCAACTGCAGGATCTGAAAAAGTTCTCTTCGAAGAAAGCTGGTTCCAAAGAATTGGAAGGGGCTCTTGAGCAGGCGTTGAAATCGCTCGAAGCTCTCGCAGCAAATCAGGACAGAAAGGGCGAGCCGAACGGGGATGAGCAGGGCTCGGAGTCGGAAATGTCGGAACAGGCCAGGCAGGCACTGCAGGAGGCTCTGGAATTGTCCCGGAAGGAGCTTGAAGAGGTTGCTCGGTCTGCCGGAGATCTGAAAAAACTGGAAGAGGCTCTCAAGACGCTGCAACAGGCCGACAAGCTCAATCAGCAGGGGCAAATGGACGGCGAAGAGTGTGAGGGATGCCAGTCGATGGCTGAGTACGCTGAAAAGTTCAGAAGCATGATGTCCGGCAACGGACTGAACGGGGAAGCACGCCGCGATACGCCCGGTGGCATGATGACCGAGGATGATTCGGACCCTGAAGGCTACAAGGACGAGAAATCCCGCAGTCAGATTCAGGCTGGCAAAGTTCTGCTTTCCATCAGGACGCGTGAGGCAGCCACACAAAAGGACTTCAATCCTGAAGATTTGCGCAAATACGAGAGTTCGGTCCGGGAAATCAAGTCGGGTGTTCAGGCTGCTATCGAGGCAGAGGACATTCCGCCGGGCTATGTGGATGGCATCCGCCAGTACTTTGACAAGCTGGAGCCGTCTGCTGCACAACCCTGACGGATGGTGTCAGCGATATCGCCAGCGGCCGTTGCGAACCTTCGTTCCATCTGAGTTATTGATTAGGACTGTGTAGTCCCGGTGAACGAAGGTTTTGGCCGTCTGCGGAAAATTGTGCATTGCGACTAATGCCGGGTGAACTCCATGGGTTTCTGGTGAGTGCGCCACTGCTGAATGCTGATCGCGCGAGGTCCTGCGACGATGATGTGATCAACAAGTGGAATGCCGACGATGTCCGCGGCCTTTTCCAGTCGTTCGGTGACGAAGAGATCCTGATCGCTGGGCGTGGGATCTCCGGATGGATGGTTATGGACGACGAGGATGCAGTTGGCCGCGTCCCGGATCGCCGCGCGAAAGACTTCTCTCGGGTGCACCAGGCTGTTTCGAAGTGTTCCGACGGTGATTTGGTGGGAAGCGATCGGCTGATTCTTGGTATCGAGGCTGACGAGGTGAAATTCTTCCTGCTTGATTTCGCGAGCCAGTCGTTCAAAGCGTTCCAGGCAATAACGAATCGCCGCAGCCGGGCTGTCAATCCGTGTGCGATCATTGAACGTGTGTGCCATTGCAGAGTTTACGCGGCGGCCGAGTTCGATACCGGCCATGATCTGGCAATAAGCGGGTTCTGTGACTGCTCGACTGATGTCCTTCAATTCCGGGTGGCCCAGATCGGGAAGTTGCTCCAGACGCTCGGCGATACGAACGGCAATTTTTTCGCCGGCCTGTAGAGCTGACTCGCCGGGGCGCCCGGAGCGGATCAGGATCGCCAGAAGCTCAGACAGTTTCAGGTTGGCTGGTCCCTGCTGCAGGAGTCGCTCGCGAGGACGATCGGCCACGGGGGCAGCGGTGATCTGAGTTCCCAGGACATTGTTGCTGATCCAGGACCCGATATCGAAGTCCCGGGTTTCGGAGCTCCAGCGATAACGCGACTGCTGCGGATCCGGGGTCGGCAGGTGTTGGAGAGTGCCATCTTCCACTAATTGCTGAATGATCTTTCGGGTGACCACGGGATGCTCGGTCTGACATGACACGAGCAGGTCCTCGCTGGCAAATTCTCGCTGGTCGAGCAGTTGCGTGAGAATTTTCTGGTAAACGACTTTTCGTTCGATGGCGGATGAGGTGGACATAAAGGGGGCAGGGCCTGTAGCAGAGCGAAAAGAATGTTGAGGGCAACGCGACGCTGATAATCGTCGGGCTGCAAAATCTGGCTGAGGTACATAGTAATAGACCACAAGTATGGGTGGTGAGTGAAAATGCCACCACTCCAGTCATGATTGGCGGGGGAGATTGGAAAGTGCCGGTTCTATCGAAGATTCCAGTCTTTGGGAGGTGTTGGAGCATCAGGTTAGCGAGGGGATGTGGGTGAGCGTTTGCTGGATGTTCAGTGGGAAGCACTTTCAGTGTGCTGCCATGCCGCTTTGGTGCCGTCAGCAGCGCGATGCGGGAATAGACTGGTAATGACGAAGACAGTGCACGGCAGAGGATCCTTGTTGCTGAGAAGCATGGAGAAGCAGCTGGCCGGGAATTGATTGTCATTTGGGGAAGGAACGAAGATTTGCGGGGCCCGAAGCGATGGAATGTGTTTAATCATGTAGTTGATTGGCGGCCGCGAAATCCGGGAACTGGTAGGTGTGCTAAGCGGTGTGGAATCGGCTGTAAGCTTCGGCATGGAAAGTTGTGTGTCGCGGAGTGGCAAGGGCGGCAGCATCGGCAGTGGCTTGGGGGAATCCGGCGAAAGCAATTCTCGGGAATTGTGGGCAGGCCATTGGGGGATTGCCCGGGAGATGGGAAAAGGAAAGGGTGCGAGTATGGCGACGGTGAGCGATGTCTGCCGAACACTGGAGGAGTTGGCGCCGGTAGGTCTGGCGGAGTCATGGGACAATGTGGGACTACTGCTGGGGCACCGGAACTGGGAAGTTTCGACGCTGATGACCTGCCTGACGTTGACTGAGCGTGTTGCTGCAGAGGCGGTTGAACGTGGGGTGCAGATGGTGATTACGCACCACCCCATCCTGTTTCGCTCGGCGAAGCGATTGACCGACGAGACAGCGGAAGGGCGGATCATCATGAAATTGATGACCTCGGGAATCGCGGTGTACAGCGCGCATACCGCGTTTGACAGCGCGACGGCGGGAATCAACCAGCAGTTGGCGGAACATTTCGGGCTGACCGAGATTTGCGCGTTGCGGGGACGTCAGGGAGATCCCTCGCTGGGAGCGGGCCGGATGGGGAGGTTGCAGAACCCGCTGGGACGCGAGGAATTCCTCGACCGGGTGGCCACGGTTACTGGGGCGGATTGGGTTCAGTGGGTGGCGGCGGGCCCGGAGGTAATTCAGCGAGTTGCAGTGGGTTGCGGCGCTGCGGGTGACTTCCTTGCGGATGCCGCAGTTGCCGGGTGCGACACATTTGTGACCGGTGAAGCACGTTTCCACACGGCGATCGAGGCTGAATCACGGGGAATGAATCTTGTGCTGTTGGGGCACTATGCGAGTGAGCGTCCAGCGATGGTGGAACTGGCCGCGACTTTGGGAGTTCGGTTACCGGATCTGCGGTGCGTGGTGAGTGCGCAGGATCGCGATCCGCTTCAGGCGAGATTGTACGCGGGGCGGATGCCGGGCCGATGATCCGGGTCCAGGATTTTTTGGGGAAACGTAGAGCACGAAGTGCGGTTGGTTTGAAGATCTGCGGTTTTGAACTGGAGGGGAGGGGGGTGTGATGGGAACGAATCAGGTGCGACCGCCGGACACTTTGGGGGACGCAATTCGTCGAGGGTTTGGGCTGCGTTGTCCATTGTGTGGTGTGGGGAAACTGTTTTCGGGGCTTGTGCGAATGGAATCCCGGTGTCATTGCTGTGGATTCCGATATGAGCGGGGCCCGGGCTATTTTCTGGGATCGACCTACATCAATTACGGGTTGACGACGCTGCTGACGACGTGGACGTACATTGTGTGTCGCTTTGTGCTGGGGATTGAGCAGCGGTGGCTAATTCCGGCTCTTGTGGGATTTTGTTTGGTTTTCCCTATTCTTTTCTTTCGGTATGCCCGATCATTGTGGCTGTCGCTCGACTGCTACTTCGACCGAGAAGGAGCGATGGAGGGACTGGCCGAAGAGGGCCAGGAAGGGGTCAAAAAAACTTTTTAGGATTTTTGACGCAGAGGCCTTGACTATCTCGGAAAGGGCCCTATACTTCCGACTCACCGCCGCGAACGACGCGAAACAAAAAAACGCGAAGAAAAGTGGTGGTAACGCGGGCTTCATGACGAAAGTGAAGTCGGCACTGATCTTTGACAACATGATTGAGTTTGTGAGCCTGAGAGTTTTTGGCCTACGATTCGTTGTATTTTTGCCAACCTTTGACCGGGTTGGCTATCAGGTCACTCTTCTTGCTGATTGCCGAAGGAAACTTCGGTTCAAGCATATTTTTGAAGGGTTTGATCCTGGCTCAGAATGAACGTTGGCGGCGTGGATTAGGCATGCAAGTCGAGCGCTCATCAGCAATGGTGGGAGCGGCGAACGGCGTAGTAATGTGTAGGAACGTACCCTCTGGCCGGGGATAGCTACGGGAAACTGTAGGTAATACCCGATGATCTCTGCGGAGCAAAGGTGTGATTCCGCCGGGGGAGCGGCTTACATGATATTAGCTAGTTGGTGGGGTAATGGCTCACCAAGGCTTAGATGTCT
>JALQWE010000191.1 GCA_023258825.1 Planctomycetaceae bacterium
GCCTTGCATGCCTGGTGGTGCTTTTGGGCGTGGTCTATGCCAACCGCCTCTACATACTCCAGTATTCGCTGGGGTGGTACACCGACATCAAGTACCCCCGCGGCCCCAACCAGCCAGTCCCCTGGGAGAAGGGTCCCGACACCGCACCGCAGCCGCTGGCACAACGCCAGCCCAACGTTATCGTCATCCTCGCGGACGACCTGGGCATCAACGACGTGACCACCCACGGTGGCGGTTATGGCGCAGAAAAGGTGGGCACGCCCAACATTGATGACCTGGCCAACCAGGGGGTGCGCTTTGACCGTGGCTACTCTGCAGCAGCCGGGCCGCCACAATCAGCTCCAGAGCTGGCTCTGTAAAGGTGCTGACCAGCTGCGGACCGGCGGATTCAATCTGCCGCTTCAGAAATTCAAAGGATTCCTGCGTTGTCAAAGGCTGCAGAAACTCGTGGCAACGAATCCGATGGGAAAAGTTCTCATACTCCGGCCGCGACAGGTCCACCTCAAACGCCACCGGAGCCGACACCAGAATGCGAACCAGGGTCCGTCCCTGCCAGTCTTCCTCACTCAGGGCCCGCAACTCATTCAACACACTGACCGGTACCAGATGCACGTCGTCCACCAGTAACAGGACCGGTCCCCAGAAGTCCATACTTCGACGCAGCAGCTCCGAAACACTCCAGCGGCTGACTTCCGTCGGCACACTGTCGATCGCGAGCCCCGCGCCGGCATGACTCACTGCGCAGTGCATCAGCAACTGATGCAGAGCGGTCGTGGAAACCAGTGATGACCCCGAGACGAAGACCGTTCGCCCTTCATGCTCCATGGACGTTTTCAGGTAACGCAGCAGTGTCGAACGCCCGGCACCATGCAGTGCCGTCACAATGCCAATTCCCAGACTGGATCGCAGACACCGTGTCAGACGCGGCAGCAGCCCGCGAACCGACTCCGAGCGGAAAAATAGCTTCGCCGGGTCCACGCTCTGAAACGGCTGGCGATGAAATCCAAAATGTGTCTCGTACATACTGATTCCGTTCAGTGCGGCTGTCGGCCCACGAAGACTCCCCGGAGCAGACCTGGTGCCTCGTGTCTTTCATCGAACCATCAACGACGGATTCTTGAGAGCAACCGATTCTTCGAGTTTATCTCGCCCGTTTTGCCAGAATCAGCATGCCACGCTGCCGTTCACTCAGCCCCGACACGCTGAGCCCGCACTGAACCTCCGGCAGATCCTGCCGATCTACAGAGGCCGCGGCTCAGGTGGAACTTCGCCCCCCGGTTGTCAGGGTGAATTCCGCAGACACAAGCCGACTATTTCCCATCCGGTGACAGGTCCAGCAGGGTCTGAATCGGGATGGCCAGCGTTGCCTCACGAGATCGGCGGGCGATTGTCATGCCCAGCAATTCCCCGCGACTGTTGATCAGCCAGCCACCACACTGCGCTGGCGTCACGGGAATGTCGTGCTGAATCACATCGGAAAACCCGGAACGTCGTCCGCTGACAACCCCAGCCCGCCCATCAAGGTACTCCAGCTTTTCAAACTGAGCTCCCGGGTCATGCCCGGCAATCAGCCACAGAGACACCGTCTGCCCGGCACGATCCACCGCGAGCTGCAACAGGTCCCCCGGTTGTCGTTCCTTCAGGATCTCAGCAAGCTCGTTCAGCGTTGCTGGCGTCCGTCCCTCCACGCTAATCAACCGATCACCGGCCGCCAATCCGGCGACCGCGGCCGGGCCGTTCGGGCTGATCTCACGTACCCGCAACACGGTCTCCGCTGCCTCTGCCATCTCGTCGATGATCGCCCCCAGTTTCAGCGGCAGACCTGGTTCCCGATAGCCCACTCGACCTGCAATTCCCGGATCGCTGAGTCGAATCCCGTTGTCTGCCATCGGTCCAAGCACCGCGAACACAAGCTCGCCGGGCCGGACGACCGCCCCTGGACGCGGATCGACAGCTGGCACCTCTGCATCGGCATCGCCTTCCAGCTGAAGGATCACCACATCCAACGCCACCTCAACCAGCAACACGCGACACGGGACCACCCTTCCGCTGGACAGTCGACAGGCCAGCGCAGCGTCAGGTGGCAGCTCGCTCCGCTTGGTCGCGATACGTCGAGCAGCCAGGCGAATTCCGGGACGCCATTCCGTGAGACGCTCAGAGGGTGTCCCCTGCCGAGCGACTCCCACGGTGAAGTTCGCCACGACACCGCGTTGCGCGGCCGACAATTGCTGCGGCGTTTCCGTCAGGAGTGATGTGCCGCCTGCCGATTCTGCCAACTGCCGCAGCTCGGGATTTGCCTGCAGACGCTGACGAATGCGCGTGACCGACACATGCACATTGGCGTCCCGCCCCATGCCAATCTGTCGATGCACGCCGATCAGTTGTCCTGCCCTGTTCAACAGCGGACCACCGGAGTCACCAACGGTCAGTTGACAACTGGAACGCAGAGCAACGCGGTCCACCGCACGCAGCTTTCCCAGTCTGGGCAGAGCGTCGCTCTGGTCCCTGATCCTCGCGGGGTAACCACAGGCGAAAATCACGTCGTCCGCTGCTGTCCCGGGAAGACCAGCTGCCAGTGGCACATAGGTCAGCGTCGGCGTGTCGCCGACCACCGGAACAATCTTCAGCACGGCGAGATCTTCCGTGCGATCCATCATCAGCAGGCTCGCTGAATGCCGTGATCCATCGTGCCGCAGAATCGAAATTTCCGCGGGGGCTCACGCAGGCCATGCGCCACCGTCAGCACATGACCGCTTGTGGAAATCAGTACGCCCGAGCTCAGGTCGTCACCACAAACAATACGCACTGTCGCCTGCTGCAGACGGCGCAATCCCGGCTCTGACACCTGAGCCGCCAACTCACCGGTTATTCCGGGGACAAGCCAGACCATGCAGAAGATGCCAGCAAACCAACGCATGTATGACATCTCCGGACAATAGCAGGACACAGACACAGCGGCGCCGTCTTCACCGGCACGCTTCTGCGGCCAGAATAACTCGCGTGACCACCGTCTTCCAGCCCGAGGACCCGTCAAAATTTCTGCACGTGGACCCGATCGCATTGAACCCGCACACCGGCACGCACATCAGAAAAAATCAGTGAACGGGTGAGGGCAATTAAAAAACATAGCGCTATATTTTTAATTGGAGTAAGGTGTTGTTTTATAACACCTGTTGATTGTGTGTTGTTGCGAATTAGCCCGCCTTTGTTGGAATGCTGACTCCCGCCAGCGGCGCAAAACACATTTGGCGCGCGTGACCGGCTCAGATGGAACTTCGCCCTCCCGCAGCCAGCACCGCAAGGTCACGCCTGCAGGATCAGGATCTCGTAAAATGGCCTTACGATTACTGCCCGGGGGAGATCAGCGTCAGTGTGATACGTCGCACATCCATCACAGTTTTGCCGGGAATTTCCAGTGCCCTCAGTTGCAGCGTCTGAACGCCCGAATCCAGTCGCATACGCCCAACCGGCAGGGACTTGAATTCCTTCATCGTGGATTCCCCGTGAGGACGTGGCAGCGTGTCCTGATTGGTCAGCAACGGTGGATCCCATCCCGGTGTCACCGTGGTCTGCACACTGTGTTGTCCAACCAGTACTTCAATTCGTGACCCCGCATCGGCCTCGGGACACGTGTAGTCAATCACCACATCATAGTCACCTGCTGTCTGCACCTGCACATTCCAGACGATCCGATCCTCCAGCGACGTCCAGTGGACGAAGTACGAACAATTGGGCGCCGCACTGCTGCGTTTTACGCCTCCCAGTGGTTCTCCATCCCGCGCCGGCAGCATCGTGATCGGAAACTCAGGATACCCCACAGGAAACGGCCGCGGATCCACGGTCTGTCCGGCCGATCGGGGGGCGGTTGGGTTCCCCGAGGCAAGGACGTCCTTCCGCCAGTTCTGAACCTGCCGACGCAGTTCGCTGGCGACGTCAGGAAACTGGTCAGAAACTGGTGTGGTCTGACCGGGATCGTTGACCAGATCAAACAGCTGTCCTTCACTGTCGAGGCGAAAGCGCTGAGTCCGTGCGGAGACCTTGCCAGCCCATGTGCTCATCAGCGTTCGATCAGGCCAGTCGACTGGTTGTTTCCGCAGCAGCGGCGACAGATCGCGTCCATCAAGGGGCATGTCACCCACGCGCGGAATCTCTGCCAGCGCTGTCAGAGTTGGGAGCAGGTCGATCGCTCCAGCAATCTGCGGCACAACGTGTCCCTGTGGCAAGCCAGCCGGCCAGCTCATGTAACAGACGCTGCGCACACCGCCCTCGTCAGTCGTCCCTTTCTGGCCCTTCATCCCGCCCGTCCAGCGCGCGGTATTCGGACCATTGTCCGAGAAGTACAGGACGATCGTGTTGTCTCGCAATCCGGACTCCTGCAGTCGCTGCAGCACGCGGCCCACACAGCGATCCTGGTGCTCCATCATCGCCAGAACACACCGAGTCTCATTGGCCTGTTCCCGCTGAGGATTGGTGGCTGTCTGCTCAATCGGACGGTCACGAAACCGCTGCCAGTCAGCCTCCGGGACACTCCACGGCGAATGCGGTGTTGTGAACGGAATGTAGCAGAAGAAGGGTTGCTCTCGATTGCGATCAATAAAGTCGAGCGCGCGGTCTGTGCAGACATCCACGATGTATCCGCTGGTTCGCACCATTCGGCCGTTGTCTTCCAGCGGTGCGTCAAAGTATTCCCCCCAATGCCCTGAGGAATGGCCGAAGTACTCCCCAAAGCCACGCGCCATCGGATGATAAGGCCACTGACTGCCGTTGTGCCATTTTCCAAAAGCCCCGGTTGCGTAGCCTGCCGCCCGAAAAGCTTCCACGACAGTGGCTTCCGAAAGATCCAGACGTTCCTGCCCTGTCGAGACACCGCGAACACCCCCACGCGGATGATATCGTCCTGTCAAAAACTCCGCCCGCGTTGGCGCGCAGACCGGACAAACAAAAAAGCGATCGAGGGAGACTCCGGTGGTGGCAATGGAATCGATGGACGGTGTCCGCAGCATGCGATTGCCGGAATGACTGAAATCTCCCCAGCCGGCGTCATCTGCCAGAAACACGACCACATTCGGCGGTGTGCGCTGAGCCTGCAGGATGTCTCCGCGGCACACGATGAAAAGTACCAGCAACAGGCCCGATAGTCGGCGCATCGTGAGCTGCCCATCTCCGCAAAAATGGCCGTGGCATTTCCCGCTGTCAGCGAAACAATACGACGCGGGCGGTGAACTCAGTGAACGCCGGTCAGAGTTAGCAGCCCGCCCCGCGTCCCTGAACAAACTCAACAGCACAGTGCACTTTCAGCGACAGGCGTACTGTGCATGTTGCAGATTGAGTTACTGATTGTTCGAAGTTGCCGGATCAAAACCTGCCGCGTCAGCCGAGGCGGGTTCCGCAGTCGCTTCAGCAGCAGGGACGTCCTGCAGGGCCTGCCGTAGCTCGGCGGCCTGCTTCAGATCCGCATCGGCTTCGGCGGTCTGGCCGGCAGCGCGACGCACGGCGGCCCGTTGTTCGTAGGCTTTTGCCACCTGATCGTCCAGACGCTGAGCCGCTTCGTAATCTGCGATGGCCTGATCCAACTTATCCTGTCGCAGCCAGAGATCTCCGCGGAGTGAATGAGCATCATGTCCGGGTTTTGAAGCCAGTGAGGCATCGCAGTCCTGCATGGCTTTTTCAAAATCTCCCATCGCGCTCCATGCTCGGGCGCGGCAGGCCAGCGCCTCTGGATGATTCGGAGTCAGCAACAGGGCTCGAGTGAAGTCCTGTGCCGCTGCACCGAATTCGCGACCTTCCATCAGAAACAGACCGCGGCGAATCCACGCATCACTGCTTCCCGCATTGCGAGCTGCTTCGTCAGACACCGTCTGCAGACCAGCCAGCCAGTCAATGCGGCTGGCATCGGCCTGGGCTTCATTGAATCGCTCGGCCTTCACCAGTGCCTCGCGACGATGGGCCAGCCAGCGGGCGTCCAGCGGAGCAAGTTCCACGGCACGCGTGAACGCATTCACGGCTTCCACATAATTCTGCTGCTGCATGGCGATCAACCCGCAGTTGTTCCATGCCGTGACATACCGTTCGTTCAATTTCAGCGCCTGGCGAATATCCGTCATGGCGGAATTCAGTTGCTGTGTCTTCATCCGTGTGAACGCACGATTGTTCCAGGCGTCCGTGTACGTTGCATCCGCAGCGATGGCGCTGGAAAAATCAGCTTCTGCAGCCGGATAATCCGCTCTGGCCAGCGCGATCAGGCCTCGATTGTTCAGGGCCGCCACATGAGTTGGCTTCAGTTCAACGGCCTTTTGAAAGTCGGCCAGAGCTTCATCTGACAACCCGCGTGACATTAGAAAGTAACCGCGGAAGTTGTACAGATCCGGGTTGTCCGGAGCCAGGCGAATGGCCGTACTGAAGTCTGCACGAGCATTGGCGTTTTCGCCCTGCAGCACGTAAACATCCGCACGCATGCGAAACAGGCGAGCGTCTTCCGGGGTAATCCCGATGGCCTGACTGAGCGCCTCGATGGCCGCCGCATTGCGACGCCCGACCACCGCCGCATTAGCCTTCTGCAGCAGTTCCTTAATGGCTGGCGGATAAGCAGTTGGCGCAGCGGCCCCAGCCGGTGCGTCCGCGGGCGCTGCCACTTTGGATGAAGAAATCGACAGCGGCACACCTGCCGTCTTTGCTGCCGAATCTCCGGAATTGCTTCCCCCGCATCCGGAGAGCAGAATGGCCGCTACGCCGGAAATAGCCAACAGACGCATGAGGTCGCTCCATCGAACTCGGGCCGGTCGCAGGAGCACACCCAATGTCCTCCGCAATCCCCCCAAACCACGTTTTATTCACATCCTGTGAACTACCTCCGCATCTTGTAGCCCCAATCGGCAAATTCTGTCAATTCAACTTTGCAGGGGCATCGGAAAAGGGGCGTATCGGAAAAGGGGTCAGGACCCAATAGCCAAATGGCCCAACGGGTGCTTCGCACTATTGGGTCCTGGGGCGGAAAAAGGGGTCAGGAACCAATAGCCTAAAGGCCCGAAGGGTGCTTCGCACTA
>JALQWE010000192.1 GCA_023258825.1 Planctomycetaceae bacterium
CAATCATCGGCTTCCACGCAAACTTACCGAGGACACCGAGAAACAGGAGGAAGATAATGAACGACCAAAGCGCGAGGTCCGCTTTCCAGTTCATGGGCACGCCCGTTGGATGACCACCGTGATCGTCTTCCGCATGCCCATCGTGCGCGGCGGCATCCTCCAGAGCGACGCTGACAGGCGCCACCCCAAACACCACCGGAGCTGTGCAGCTCAGCACAAGAAACAATACACACAGGGAAGTAAACCAGCGATTCATCTTTGTGACTCTGCCCGCGGACATCATTGCAGCCATCCCACAAACACCCAGCGACTCTGAACCGTCGGGAGAAACACTACTTAATCATACAGACGATCAGACCGATCACAGCAGCACCTTCGATCATCGCCGCCACGATCACCATGCTGCCCTTAATGTCAGCAGCAACTTCCGGCTGGCGAGCCATGCTCTCGAACGCAGCAGTGGACAAACGGGAAATCCCCAGTCCAGCACCAATCACGACCAGACCGGCACCAAAGGTGGCCGTCAGGTTGATCAGCGGCTGAGCAGCGCCTGCACCCACTTCCACAACGGCTTCCTGAGCCATTGCCGGAGCCGACACAGCGACGAATGCACCAACGAGCAACATTGCATACTTCAGAAACTGAGCCACAACAATCTCCTCTCAATTGCTTCGACCACAAAGGTCCCAAAATCTGCTGACGCTTGCACGCAGCCCTGACGTCAACACCGTTATCCAGACACTCTGCAGGACACCGCCCTGCAGAACTTACCCTTAACAGAACACACACGTTACCACAAAGATCAGTGCTTGTGCACCGCCCCTGAGATAAAGATCGTGGCAAGGAACGAAAACACATAGGCCTGAAGCACTGCTACCAGCAACTCCAGAATCCCTACCCCAATCTGCCCCAGAACACTACCCACCGTCACCACGCCCCACAAAGCCACATTGCCCTTGGCCGCAGCGGCGATGAATCCAAGAATCACACCCAGTGCGGTGTGACCGCCCATGATGTTGCCAAACAATCGCAAAGCCAGAATCGTGTGCTTGATAATGAATCCCAACCCTTCGATTGGGAACATCAGACAGGCCATCGCAATCCCACCAGCTCCCGTCATACCAGTGTTCGGAATCAGGTTGCCGAAGAATCCCCCGACACCCATCACCTCGACACCAAACAGGAACGACGCAAGCATCGCGGTCAACGCCAACGCGGCCGTCACATTGATATTGCCGGTCGCGGACCCCAGTGAAGGAATCGCACCCAGCAAATTACACAGCAGAATGTAAAAGAAACAACTCCACACGAACGGCAGATACCTATCCGCCGGATGCGAACCAGTCGCCACCGCAGCATGATGACCATGCCCGTGACCGCCATGCCCGTGCGATCCATGATCCGCGTGTGCATGATGCTCATCATGCTCGCCGTGACCATGATCATGCGAATGATCGCCAATCGTGGGCCGAACAACCTGATCTCTGATCACAAGCGCAATCATTTCCCAGAAGTTCCAGAACCGCCCTCGAACCGGTTGCCCACTGCGGATACGCGTCGCCAGACCCCGGAAGATCAGGAAACACAACACAAGAACAACAACCTGCAGGATCATGAACTTTGAGATCATGAATCCCGGATTTTTTGCCGTGCCCGCGAAAGGCTGCGGAATCAGCACTTTGCCAACCAGAGCCTCATTCACCTGCTCAACCGTCGGGTTGTGCAGATGCAATGTCTGCTTGACGTACCAAGGCACATCACCAATGCTGGAGTAAGTCTTTGCAGACGTCAGGAACGCTGGCACCTCAAAGTAGCCAAAATCGCGTACGTGATGAAAATGATCTTCAGCACTCATTAGGCGACCGCTTCCGACTCGTTCAGACACCACAATCAAAGCCAACAACTGCACCACACAGGCCAGTCATCCACACCAACCAACCCGCTATTTACCCCGGGCCCCGGACCGCAGAGCCTTCTGGTACGTCCATACCTCGAAGCCCATCGTGACCAGATAGAAGCCCATCACCCAACCATAAAACTGGGAGACACCCACTTGCGGCCAACCGCTGCGAACGATCAACACACCAGCGAACACCACGCCAACCCGCACAGCCATATGCAGCCACACTCGAACCAACGGTTCAGCAGCCACACTAAACAATGCAAGCCCTGTATTTATCAGACTGGGCACTCCACAAAGCAGCAGCGCCCCAGTCATCCACAACACACCAATCCGACCGTGCAGCCAGAGCGATGGCCAGTATGCCACCACCCAAAGAACACCCTGCACAGCCACACTGCTAAGCAATGCCGAAAAAACCGACCCTGAACCAGAACCACTCAACTTTTTACCCCAGACAAGGAACCCAGCTTAAGCCCCCCTCTTGTCGGTCGAACGCCCCAATCGACTTGCAGATTCTTGATCCAGTCGGGCAATGATCCGCCGAAGTGAGAAACCAGCAACAATAAACCCGAGGACCGAACCGCAAATCGTAAACAACGGCATAACCCGGAATCTGCAATCTGCCCAGTAGCCGATCCAAATCAAAAAACCCAGATAAAGTGCAGTCGCAAGTATCTCATGGGCTGTTTGATAGCCCCGCGAGATGTCACGGGCATTTTTTTGATGGGAGCTTTGAGGTCTGATAGGATTACTGCTCCTTGACCGAGTGACGGTCGTGTTTTTGCATAACTGCGAGTTTAGGACCGGCCGGAAACTGAGTCAAAGAAGCGGCTCGCGGGGCTGGGAAATTCCCGGAAACGAGACGTGTTTCAGAGATCTTTGACCTCGGAGGCCGTCCCGCGAACCGAGCAGACAGTGCGTGCATTCCGTACTTCGGGCCAACTCCGCCGTCCTTAACTCATACCATCACGCTGGCCGGAGTCTGTCCAGCCCCACTGGGTGCCCTCCGCCGCTTGCAGAGTTTCTGCCGCCCCCTTCTTCACCGTTCAGCGGCCCGTTTCGATCCATTTCCCGCTTTGACCACCGCAAGATCCTCTCCAATCAGCGGTTCCGCAATCGAAGTGCTCGCAACCCGCAGACGAAGGCGGTGGTTCCCCGCTCGGTCACAACGCACGCGCACTTCCAGCAGCACCTCATCCCCCGCCGCAATCTCCGGCAGCGATCGGAAGACCAGCACGCCGTTTTCCGCGATCCAGGCCGAAGGTGCTTCCACATCCAGAAGTGTCACACCGGCCGGAAGCTCACACGAAATCCCCACGTCTCGAGCCGGTGATGATCCTGTGTTCCGGATCCGAATCTGCCATGTCCCCTCATCGCCCGTTTCAACGGCCGGTTTGGGCATGACCATTTTCATTTCCAGTTCAGCGGCCCCCTCATATTCCGTCTCAAGCTCGCAGGTAGTGACACCGCCGTGCTCAGAGATGACTCCAGCCTGGTGCAGGGCACTGCCCGGGACACCTGGCCGCAGAGTCACCACGAATTCGCTGTCCTGGTCTGGCTGGAGCGTTCCCACAAACCATTCCACAGTCTGTTCAGCGGCCGCGAATCGCCCACCCCGGTTTGCCGACACAAATTCAAATCCTTCCGGTACTTTGTATTTCGCTCGCACGTTCGCAGAAGGCATGCTGCCCGAGTTGCTGATTTGCACGCGGTAGTCGGCGTTTCTGCCGCAGATGCCCGCTTCCGGGCCTGCAATCGCCACCTGCAACCGAGGCTCCGAGACTCGGACTTCCGCGGTGGCTTCCTGCAGCAGGTCCCCCTCCGCCTCGGCACGAACCTCCAGAAGATGCTCGCCCCCGCGCGCCGCCGTCAGACTCAGCTTCGCCTGCCTCGATTCTCCGGGGTTCAGAGTTCCAATGGCGATGTTCAGCGTTTTGCCGGATTTGTGTTCCAGCCCTTCAGGCAGGTTTGCTGTGATCACCACGTTGTCCGCAGTCCCCGTGCCGGGATTGTTGACCTGCACGAGGTATCCCACCTGTTCGCCCGCTTCGGCCATCTCTGGACCGTCCACCGACAGCTCCAGCATCGGCTCAACAATGGTCATGGCATACGACGATGTTCCCGTGAGATGCAGCGAAGCCTGCATCGTCGCATCACCCGGAGTCCTCGGTACCATCTGCATCCGAATCGTTCGCACGTCTCCTGCCTTGATCGTCCCGAGACTCCATCGCAGGGCCGCATGCTCTTCAATCGGTGAAGGTGTCAGCTCCAGCAGTTCGCAATTCGCCGGCACCAGCACTTCGACATCGACGCCGCTGACAGTGCTCTGTCCGGGATTCCGAATGACCAGCTCGACAGCAGTCGGGCGTCCCACGTTCATGGCCTCAGCGCGAACCCATTCCATGGTGAGCCCGGGGGATTGCGTCCCCTCGTCTGCGCCCCCTCTGGCAGTCACGTCCCGTTCCAGGCTGATCCCGGAATCCATGTGGCTGAGCGGCTTTCGCGAAGAGGGCAGGGTGAGGTTGGGTCGTGGCCGTTCCTCGGTGTCGTCAACAGACGATTTTTGTTCTGCGTTGTGTTTGTTCGATGCATTTTCTGTCACGAACGGTCTGGCATTTCCGGTGAGCCGACGGACGCTCGGCGTCTTTCGTTCACGCGGTGACAACTCGTTTGCCCCGGTCGACTCAAGGTAGCTCTCGAACCCCTCCGCGTCACTGGATCGCTCATTGGCACCGGTGAGCTCTATTCCTGATTCCAGAGCCGCATCGGCCTGAACACGAAGCGTCGCGTTGATCACCGAGTTGTCCGCATCCGCGTCCATGTCGGGCGATGTTGGCTCAGGTTTCATGATCCGGGTGCGTACCGCTGGCTGCACAGGAATTGACAGCGAGGATTTTCCCTTGTTTCGGGTCGGAGCAGTCCCAGTGGCCTGGTCACTGAGGCCATCTGTGGACTTTCCTTCACGCGATGACGCTACGCTTCGCGGTGTTGCGACAGCGGGTACGGCAGCGGCGCGGTTTGCGCTCACTTTGCCACCAGCAGGCCGCATTTGCTCCCGCATGGGGACTCGACGCTCGCCCGGTCCCGGCGAATCTGAAGTCTCGGCTTCCGCGTCCTCCGGAGAGTTGCTCGGAAAATAGTTCATCCGTGACGACACGCCGGGATTCGCACCGGAAGAGGAGCGAGGGCTCACATCTCGCCGCAACGGTTTCCGAAAGCTGAAGGACTCCTGCCCTTCGACAACTGCAGACCCGGCGGTCAGAGTTGTCAGGACCAGCAGACAGGTTTTCCAGAATGGCGTCACCGGCATGTCTCATCTCCCTACGAAAATCATCAATGCGCACCAGACGTTGCGCACGGATTCCCCGTCGAAGAGATCGATCGAATCAAATCTGCGGCTTGAATCGATTTGGCAGTTCAGGAAGCCTGTACCGATTTTTCCGGTCGTATTGTGCCCCAGCGGAGGGAAAACACCCACATTCGCGCAAAAGCTGCCGAACAGGGACGTTGGCTGCCACGGTTCCCCGGCCCGCGGCCCCCCCCTGTCCGCCACACCGTCATGACGCTGGTGACCCGCACGAACACGGCAGCACAGCCGGCATCAACGCCCCCCAAAAGCCGCACCGCGTCGCAGCAGCCGTGCCGCCGCGTCGCAACAGGTCTGGCGAAGGCAAAGTTATTCAGCGCTCTTCTTCGAAGCAGTACAGCCGATTCCAGCTGCGCAGAAACAACTGATTTCCGACCGCGACTGGAGAAGCATCAAAATTGCCGTCGAGTCGCGTCGAACTGACGGTGGCGAACGGAGCCTCGTCGCGGATCACGACCACTCCTCCTTCGCGGCCAACAAAGTACACATGCCCATGAGCAACCAGCGGAGAAGCATAGCAGTTGCCAAGTCCGTTCAGACGAAGTCGATCCTGCAACGGCTGTCCGGTCCTGGCATTCAGGACGGTCAGAATGTCTGTAGTCTGCGCCGTGAAATACAGTCGTTCTCCGCTGGCGGAAGGGGAGGGCACATAGGGAGTTCCCTGAGGATAACTCCAGCGAATCGTGGTCGACCCGGTGATATTGCCAACAGCATCCACCGGAATGCCGAACGAAGCCGCCGACCGGTAACCGCTCATGCAGACGATCGTGTCGTCCACGCGCAGGGCTGTCGGGATCGCATTGGTGGTCTGTCCCCCGCACTCCCAGATCACATCGCCCGTCTGCACATCGTAGGCACGAGCCATTCCGGAGCCATTCACGATCGCCTGCAAACGGCCTGAAACTTCCGTGATCAGCGGAGTGTTCCATGATGTCAGTTCACCCGGACGGTCCTTTCTCCAGACCTCTTCACCAGTGAATTTATTGAGAGCAGTGATGAACGATCCCTCTTCAGCGTCCCAGTTCACAATCAGCAGGTTTCCCGCGAGTGCCGGCGTGACAGCTTCTCCCCAGGCGAACCGGGTACGCATATCTCCGAGGTCTCGTTGCCACAGCAACTCGCCGGTCAGAGAGAAACAGTACAGGCCCCGGGAACTGAAGGAAACGTACAGTCGCTCACCATCAGTTGTCGGCGAAGCCGCGGCATAGGTGTGCGTGGTGTGTTTGCCTTCGTGCGGTACCTGCTCGGTGGCCACCTTCTGCCAGAGCACTCGTCCATCCTGCCGATCGACACTGGTGACCAGAAATCGATAGTACACGTTGGGAGGCTGCGTTTTGGCGTCGGGATGCACAACGACCGGTGTTTCCGCCGGACGATCGGTTCGTTCCGCCGACAGGACAAAAACCTGATTGTCCCAGACGATCGGTGTTGAAGCCCCTTCGCCCGGCAGCTCTACAGTCCACTTCGCCTTTTCCGTCCCCTGCAACTGAACCGGCGGACGTGCGCTGAGCGCGGCACAACCGTTCGCCGTTGGTCCGCGCCACTGATGCCAGTTCAGAGCGATCGCGTCTGGATCCGTGGCCACGGCCGGCGGCACGAAGACGACGAACAGCGAGACCAGCAGACGACTTGTCAGCCACAGCGAAGTTCGGGCACCAGCGGGCATCGGGAAGGCTCTCCGGAAACGACAGGGAAATCGAATGAGGCGGACTGTAATCGGCCGCTGTCTGCTTTTCCAACCGCCCAACC
>JALQWE010000193.1 GCA_023258825.1 Planctomycetaceae bacterium
GGAATTGATTGACAACGAAAATAAACAGGATCCGCTGAGCGATGATGCGCTGGTCGACGCACTGGCCGCACAAGGCATCAAACTGGCTCGACGTACGATCACCAAGTATCGAAAACAAATGAAGATCCCCAGCTCGCGTCAACGTCGCGAATACTGATTCCCGGGCAGACTTGTTTTCTCCACCGCCAGGGAAGAACACTTCTCTCTGCTTCCCCCCGCGGATACACTTCTCCACGGGGGGCTCAAAGTGACATCTGCTCCGTTCGTTCAGCCGTCATCAAACTCGGCTCACGCTGACGGAAGCGGTTCACCGGACTGTCACCTGGCAACTTGAAACGCGAAAACCCAACCCTTCCGGCGGGGATTTCGTAGAGAACGCCAGCAACAGAATTTCAGGCCCCGGTCTGACGACATTGCTCCGAAGCGGATGGTCGATCGTTCAGCAAACAGGATGTCTCTCAGTCGTTGAATTTCCCTTCCGGTTCCGTCGGTCTTTCATGTCCCCCACACTACTGGGGACCTCATGACAAGACGACACGCTGGGGATTGTCAGACTGAGTGCCGTGCAGAAACGGATTGTGCACAATGTTGAAACTCTCTCGCCCTGACAGTCTCCTGATTCCGATTGTGGCAGGGATCGTGGCCGTGGCCGGCCTTTGGTTCCTTGCACCAGTTGCGGCGGTCTCGACGTCGCAGAGTCCGGATGCGAACGACGATCGCCTCAAGTTAGTCATGGAGACCAAACTCAAAGGTGCTGACGCACTGCTGCGCGGCCTGGTCACTCAGGACTTCGAGGCCGTTCAGAAGGCCGCAGAATCTATGAAATTGCTCAGCCTCGACGCACCGTCGCACTGGAAACGAAAACCCGGTGATGACGAAATCTACGAACACTTCCGTCTCGAATTTCAGCGACTCTGCGCCCGCATCGAAGAAGAAGCCGCCCAAAAACGACTGGCCGGTGCCGCATGGTTCCAGCAGCAACTCACCGCCAACTGCATCGCCTGCCACGATTACCTCCGCGACAAAGATCGATAGTCGCCAGTATGTTGCGGCACCGATGTGGAACAAACAGACCAGGCCAGTCATCGTGATGCCGCCTGCCGTCTCCCCCCAACACTCACAGCCGCGGAACTTATCAGCCCCCCACCGCTGATTACCTCCGGGAATTCCTGCCGATCCAATCACCCAGCATTATCCATTTGATGGCGCGAAGGGAGTCCGTGTGTCGCTGGAAAAGGCCGATGCCATCGTTATTCGCCAGGTGGATTTCAGTGAATCCAGCCGAGTGATCACGTTTTTTAGCCGTGAATTCGGCAAATTCGGGGCCCTCGCCAAGGGTGCAAAACGCCTGAAAGGCCCATTCGAGGCTGGGCTTGACCTGCTTTCTGAATGTCGCGTAGTCTTCATTAGGAAGACTCACGGCACCCTGAATCTGCTCACGGAATCGCGCCTCATGGCCAGATTTCAACCGCAGCAGCAGGGAATCTCTGACGGACTAAATCGGCTGTACGCAGGGTATTACCTTGCAGAACTGCTGAATGGTCTGACGGAAGACTTTGATCCGGCACCTGAACTGTATGAGTTGACAACAGCCACGCTGAAGTCACTTTCCACGCCAGACTGCCAGACATCGTCCGTGATCATCCACTTCGAAATCTCCCTTCTCCAGCAGATTGGTCTCCTTCCAAACCTGTTTGAATGTGCTGTCTGCGGTTGTCCAGTCGAACAGAATGCGCGTTTTGTGCACTGGGTCAGCCAGGGCGGACTCCTGTGTCAGTCCTGCCGACGCGAAGAATACGCCGGTAGTTCCGTATCAACTGGTGCCATCGAGATACTGCGTCGCATGACGGAGAGCTCGGCGGAACTGGCGGGACGGATTCGTCTGACAGGCGCTCAGGCCGAAGAATGCCATAAGCTGGCTGTGTCCGCGATTACCGGTGCTCTCGGTCGTCGTCCACAGACCCTGCGGTATCTGCAGTTCACCCCCTGAACCACTCAGGGCACTGTTGTTTCCGGATGCAAACAATGACTCAGCCATGGATGCGAAACGACCGATGCAAGTCGGTATCCATCCAACGATCGAACCTGACGTTCGCTCGTTGCTGTGTCATCGCAGGCCTGATCACCCTGATGCTGGGCGGTTGTGCGCAGTCTTCGAGGCAGTCGAATTCCGGCCTGTCCGGTATGTTTGGCGTGTCGAAGATTCGCAGCCGAATTGACCGCATGCTGGGGAATGAAGACGAATCCCCGCTGGAAATGGGTCGCAGATTCTCGGCCGCCGAACGTCGCGAAGTCGAAGTCTGCCGCCTGACCTACGAACGCGGACAGTACGACGACGCCATCAAACGCTGTCGCAAAGCAGCGAAGAAGTTCAAAGAATCCTCACTGGGAGAAGAAGCCCAGTTCTATCTTGCCGAATCCTGGTTTGCCCTCGGCCGCTACGCCAAAGCCCAGGATGGCTATGACCAACTCTTCGCAGACTACCCCTCAACTCGCTACGTCGAACCGGCGACTCGTCGACTGTTTTCCATCGCTCAGACATGGCTCGAAATTGCCGAACCGGCCGTGAAAAGCGAGATTCGCACGGTCAGCGCCGAACGGATCGTCGAATCAAAGTCCGAGGAGAAGCCGAGCGACCCGACACTCCGCGTTCGCATCCTGCCAAACTTCCACGACCGCTCTCGCCCGATCTTTGATACTCAGGGACGTGCCCTGCAGTGCCTCAAGGCAATCTGGATGAACGACCCCACGGGCCCGCTCGCCGATGATTCCCTGATGCTGACCGCAGCACACTACCAGAGACATCTGAATTACGTGGAAGCGGATCGGTACTACGAGATTCTGCGGGAAGAGTATCCTGACAGCCGGCATCTTGAATCGGCCTTCGTACTCGGGGCCCACGTGAAGCAGATGAGTTATCAGGGACCGTACTATGAAGGTGAGGACCTTGTCGGAGCCCGTCGTCTGAAGGAGCAGTCCCGACAGCTGTTCCCGGCGTCTCAGCATCAGGATCAGCTGCGGAAAGATCTCGACGCACTCTACCTGCAGGAAGCCGAACGACTCTGGGCAATGGTCGAGTACTACCGCATGAAAAATCGCCCTCGAGCCATTGCGATCGCCTGCGTTAAACTTGTTTCCGAATTCCCGGACACCGGCTACGCTGCAGAGGCTCGTCGAATCCTGCGTGGCATCGATCGCAAAGAACTCGCCGGGCTTCCGGAAGTCACCGAATTCCTCGATTCGCTGCCAAAGTCAGCCCCAGCCCCTGTCCCCGAAAATCGCTCCGGATCGCCGGTCAAATCGGTCAGTCAGCCGACAAACGCCGGACGCGCCAGATTGTAATCGTCATGCATCGTCACTGCTCACTCCTGCTTCTGCTTTGCGTCACTGTGCTCAGTGGCTGCGGCTACATGCTGGGCGGTCAGGCGGTTCAGGGCGTGCGCAGTGTGCATGTGGCCGTCTTCGAATCCCAGTCTTTTCGTCGCAATACAGATTACCTGCTGACGGAAGCTGTCCAGAAGGAAGTGCGGAATCGAGGCCTGTATCGCCTCGAGGAGGCCGACATCGCCGATACCATTCTGCGCGGTCGAATCGTGGATATCCGAAAGTCTCCGCTCAGCGAAACTCGGTTTGATGACCCCCGGGAACTGCAGCTAACTGTCGGTGCAGAAATCACATGGCTGGATCGACGAAGCGGGCAGATTCTGAGTCAGAAGACCTTTCCCATCGGAAATGAACTGACGCCGCAAATCAGCAGTGTCACCTTCGCCCCCGAAGTTGGGCAGTCCCTCGCAACGGCTCAGCAGGAAGCAGCCAGTCGACTTGCAGCCAGCATCGTTGATCTCATGGAAGTCCCCTGGTAACCGCATTCTCATGCAGTCGGATACCGCCTGTCACTCAAGTCGGGAACCTGAAGCTCAGGGCCCTGCGGAATCCTTCCTCGTCCGGTCACTCGCAACGTCCTGCTCTCCATGAGTTGCGTGCGGCGTTCCAGTCTCGATAGTCGCCCGGCGACGTACCAGAATTCCCGCCTCGCTCAGCGTGCGACGTATCGCCTCCAGCAACGTGACAGATTCCTTTGTGTCGCTGTGCACACAGACCGTCTCCGGTTTTACTTCCAGACGGATCCCTTCGACTGTCAACACTGTTCGCGTCCGCAGCATTGAAAGCAGACGAGCTGCCACTGTGTCGACACAGTGAATCACGGCCTGCGGATGGCTCCGCGGCAGCAGTGCCCCGGTCTGTGAGTACTGCCGATCCGCGAAAACCTCATGACAGACCGACAGCCCGGCGGCCGCTGCACGGCTCAGCAGGCAACAGCCGGACAAGCCGATCACCACGGCACCGGGTACCGTCTCACCAATCACCTCAACCAGCAACTCTGACAGGGCCGGCGAGTTAGCCGCCGTATTGTACAGGGCACCGTGAGGCTTCACATGGGTGAGCGGCAGCCCCACTGTATTCGCAGCCTGTAACGCCAACTGCAACTGCTGACGCAGACTGACCCGCAGTTCGCTGGCCGGCAGATCCATGTCGCGCCGCCCAAACCCATCTCGATCAGGCCACGAGGGATGGGCGCCAAATCCAACATTGTGCATTCGACAAAGCTCGGCAGTCCTTATCAGTCGACGCAGATCCCCTGCATGGCCACCGCAGGCAACATTGGCCGACGTGATCAGCGGCATCAGTCGGGCGTCGAGCTGTTCTCCGGCCTCGCCCTCCACTTCACCCATGTCACAATTCAGATCAACAGTGATCATGGCTGCAGTGCATCAGAAAATCGTTGCCACAACACTTCCAGCGGCTCTGTACCCACACTGATTCGCAGTAGCCAGCGCGATACACCGTATCGCTCAACTTCGTCCAGTTCTGTGTAATGCGCGAGCAGAGTATAAGGGCAACATAAGGTGAAACTGGTCCCGAGATTCGGTCCTTTGCAAACCTGCAGGCGATCAAACACGACTGGGGTTCTGGAAGGTGCATCACGGAGCACAATCGACAGCAGTCCACCGCGCCCCGGCTGCTTTCCACCGCCCGTCGGCATTTCAGAAACAGCTTCCGGATAATGAACCCGCTCCACCGCCGGATGCTGCCGAAGACGCTCAACGAGTTGCTCTGCGTTGGTGTTGATCACCGTGACTCGCTCGCGAACATCCCGCGAATTCTTCTCCAGCACTGCGACATCAGCATCGCACAATTGCTCTTCAAATTCTGCCCGCAGTGCCGCGCGTAGTTCTGCAGCCCGCGGGCCGTCGGGATTCAGACGCGCACTACCGGCCAGCACATCTCCCTGACCACTGAAGTACTTAGTCAGGCTGGTCACCACGACATCAGCAAATCGAAGTGGATTCTCATTGATAATCGCTGCCAGCGTATCGTCAACCACCAGCAGAAAGCCATATTCGTCTGCCAGCTTTCGCAACCCCGCCAGATCCGGAGTCGTCAGCAGCGGGTTGGTTGGTGTCTCACAGAACACCGCACAAACAGGCTCCTGCTGCACGATCATCCGCAATTGCTCCAGATCCTGACTGTTCCCCATCGGCAGAAACTTCCATGCCGATGGGGCGAAACGCTGCTGAATCTTCAACGTATCAACGTAGGGAAATCCAAACTGCAGAGTCGGTCGAATCCCATCCAGCCTGCGAATTGCCCGCCAGACACAGGCTATCGCCGCCATGCCACTGGGAAAAAGCCAGACATCGTCCGCGTCACAGCCCCCGAACTCCGCCACCCGTTTCCGAAGAGTGCTCCTCAGAGGGGAGTCTGTGATCTCAGCCGGCTGTCCAGCAAGCAGTCGCTCTGCCGCTCGTGAACTCACAATCTCGCCGGCATGCTGCCAGTACTCCTTCAGCTTCGGCAAGTCCTCTGCCGATGTTTCCACCGCTACTGCCTGAGTCCCGGGAAGTTCAATCTGCCGCAGCACCTGCCCGCCCCGATGCCGGACATGCAGAACCGCCCGGGCCGCACTGGATGCCGAAGGAAAGATCAGTCCATGTGCACCAGTGCCAAGCACCCGCGCACACAACTGACGCACCAGTGGATGCAGACAAAACCGCGGATACGCAGCCTGAAGTCGCCCCACGACCTCCGGATCTCCCTCCTCATAACGCACGTTGTGCTCCCACAATGGCAGACACGCCGATGCCGCATGCACAGAATCCGGCATGGGAGCACCTAATTCGTGGGCCTGCCAGCGGGGCGAGATCAACAGATTGCGAGGCTTATTCGTCGACATAACATCACACTTCACGCAAATCAAACACGCGGTCTCCAGCCGGGATCGCGCAGCAGTTATCCGTTAAGGATACGCAGAGTTATCCGCACACTCAGTATTCGATGTGCGGTTCGAGTTTGGCCAGTCCGCTTGCGGATCAACGCTCAATCTTCAAACGGATTCAAACGCCAGCCACCGACGGCATACAGATAGGGCGCGATGGGTTCCGGAAGTTCGAGTCCAACGAGGGGATGAGTCCAGCGTGCCGCACCTCTCAAACCCTCGGACGCATCATCAATCTGCCACGATTCCTGGACGATCGGCTGTGATTCGGTCGAGCGCATCATCCCCAGTGCGATCAGTGAAAACCGCCGCACAATCGCTCGCTCCGGATTGGGCGAGGATCGGTCCTGAATACGCTCGTGAAACCGACCCGCCAGTGCCGGATCCGGCATTTTCTCGTGCAGCAACCCCAGCGCCCACATCGAAGCCCCGCGTCTTTCCTGTGGCCCAGGAACACCCTTGCTGAAATTCTTCGACAGCGTCTCTTCAATTTCCCGCACGCGCATGATTCCCAGGTACTGAAACAGAAATGCCTGCTTCAGCCCATGTTCACGGCCCTCTTCCTTCGGATCTGACAATCGTGCCTCCGCGTCCAGCGCCCCCTTCAACACCAGTTCCCGCACGGCGACGTCCGGATACAGATGAATCAGCCATCCTGCGGACACCATCACTTCATTACGAGGGTAATTCAGCAGTTCCACGC
>JALQWE010000194.1 GCA_023258825.1 Planctomycetaceae bacterium
TTGATCTGATCTGAAGTCCTGGCCCAGCTCTTCGGGGGTTGCGTTGAGAGGTGATTGGTCGCTCGGACAGGGAAAAACAGGTCACGGCGAGAGGGGGAACTGTTCGGTCAGCTGCCGATGGTCTCTGAATGCCGCTGGAAAACGCAAAAGAGCCCGGGACCTGCATCCCGGGCTCTTTGCTGTACATTCCTGTCCATTCACCGCTGTGAGGCTTTCAGGCCAGCACGGCGGGGCGTGATCAATCAGACCACTTCCCAGCCCTTGCGATATTCCTTGTTGACCAGTTTGGCCGCTTCGGGAGCATTGGTGGCCACAAGATTCGCGGCATCCCATTCGATGGCCTTGCCGAGGCGATAGGCCACGTTTCCGAGCAGGACAGTTTCGGTCAGGGCACCGGAGTAATCAAAGTTGCAGGTCGTTGGAGAGCCGTCCTTGCAGGCCTTGATCCACTCAGCGTGATGGCCGATGGAATCCGGAATTGTCTGGGCAGGTGGCTTGAAGCTGGCGAACTTGTCAGCTGGGAACAGCTTGTAGCGGCTGTAATCGGCGAACATCATGCCTTCTGAGCCAATGAACATGACCCCGTTGGCCGGTACTGGCTGGTCTGCGATCTTTCGTGGAATCATATCGCCGTCGTACCAGGTCAGTTTCAGTGCCGGTTGAGTGCCGCGTGCCGGGAAATCGTATTTCACGATCAGACCCAGTGGACAGGTTTCCGGGTGCACCTTGGGGCCTTCGGTCTCGCAGCGTGTTGGGTGTCGCAGGTCGAGTGCCCAGAAGGGAAGATCCATGTAATGGCAGGCCATGTCACCGAGGGTTCCGCCGCCGAAGTCCCACCAGCGACGCCAGTTAGCGGGATGGTAGGCACCGTTGGCATAGGGACGTTCCGGGGCTGGGCCGAGCCAAAGATCCCAGTTCAGTGTGGAGGGAACTGGATCTGCCTTGGCTGGACGGTCACCACCACCCCAACCCTTGCCAACCCAGACGTGCACTTCCGTCACATTTCCCAGAACACCGGCCTTGATGATTTCCACAACGCGGCGGTAGTTGTTTTCCGCGTGAATCTGCGTTCCCAGCTGAGTGGCCACGCCTTTTTCAGCGGCAGCTTTGGCCAGCAATCGGGACTCGAAGATGGTGTGGGTCAATGGTTTTTCGCAGTAAACATGCTTTCCGGCTCGAATAGCGCGGATGGCGGCTGGGGCGTGATGGTGGTCGGAAGTCCCGATGACGACGGCGTCAATTCGATCGCCTTCCTTCACCAGCATTTCCCGATAATCCGCGTAGGTACGGGGCTCCACCCCTTTCTTTTCTGTGAGCATGGACTTGCAGCGACCGAGGTAGCTGGAGTCGACGTCGACGATAGCGACGATGTTCTCGCTCATCACCCCATTGACATCTTCAGCCGCTCGATTGGCAGTGCCAATGCAGGCAATATTCAGACTTTCCAGAGCACTTCGGGAAGGCCGGGAAGGACTTGCGGAGACGTGCACACCGGCGGACAGAAGAGCGGCGGAACCAGCGGCTGTGGACTGGAGGAAGGACCGACGTCCCGTCTGAGGTTTCTGAGCCATGGAGGGAACCTTTCTGAACAGGTAAGAAAAAGGAGGCTGGCAAACTTGAGGTGGCCGTTAAGAATGGGGACTGGACCCTACGGGAGCACCCCGACGAAATGTGCCAGGATGCAGCATTCCGGGTCCAGACACTCGATTTCAAAAGCGGCGAACTGTTGGTCAGGATAAACTCTGGATCAAGGGAAAGAAAATCAGAAGAGCAGGAATCGACGGTGGAAATCTGTTGAAAATCCAAAATTGCTGGTATTTTCCTTGGACCATCTGTGTTGTGTTTTGAGGACAGAACGGTTGGATAATCATTCAATACCGGGCATTCACTTTTTACACGCTGATGGCTGTTAGTTGGGACTTTCGTGAGTCAAACGCGTTCCCAAAGCACACTGATTCTTGGTCAGGGACTGGCAGGTTCTGTGCTGGCGTGGCAATTGCATTGGCAGTCAGAGGCTGTGATTCTGGTGAATTCCCCCCGCATCCCGAGGGCGTCGGCCGTTGCGGCCGGGTTGATGATGCCCGTCAGCGGAAAAAAATTCACACTCCACCCTGATTTTTCCAGCAGGCTGCAACAGGCAGAGTCATTTTATCGGCGGGTGGAGAACAGCCTGGGAACCACTATCTGTCGAAAAATCAGCATTTTTCGGCGTTTTTTAACTCAGGGTGAGCGGGATTTTTTTCTGGGTGAGCGATATGAATCGGTAAAAGAACTGGTCCAGCTTGTCCCGGGGACTGACTCTGGTCCGACTGGTTTTCTGATGCAGGGTGCCCGGCTGAATGTGCCTGTATTTCTGAAGCGGACGGAGCAGTTTTTCAGAGAGCATCATCTCTATGTGGATTCAGATGTGAATCCCGAAACGGATGTGGTGGTTGGTGAACGGCAGGTTGAAATTCCGCCCTTGAATCTGACAGCAGATCGAATTGTGTTCTGTCAGGGAGCAGCAGGGCAGGGGAATCTATGGTTTCCTGGCGTACCGGATCAGCCGCTCCGTGGGGAAATCCTGACGATTCAACGGACATCCGGACTGGAATATGACGTTTCTCTCGGGGAATTTTGGTTGACACCTGTACATGCTAACGAAGATGTTCAGGACGAGTTATCAGCAGGAAACCGATTTCTGCTGGGGGCGACCTATGATCGGACAAATGTGACTGCAGGAACGACGGACGCGGGTCGTGACGAATTGCTGTCGGCACTCCCTGGGCTCGTAGATGGTCCCTGGGAGGTTCTGGAGCACCGGTCAGGAATTCGAGCGGGGACCAGGCGACGCGAGGTTGTTGCCGGATTTCATTCAAAGCACCGGCATGTGGGAATCGTGAATGGGTTGGGGTCTTACGGTTCGCTGCTGGCACCGCTGGCGGTGCAGAAACTATTAAATGATCTGACTACAAAGAAGAGTTCGTCAGCAAATTCCTCTGTAAATCGTGGCCGCGGAGCGGAGGCTTTGACGTCCAAAGCCCATACGATTGTCAGAAGAGCGGTCGTGTTTGGTGATTACCTGCTGGACGCGACGGCTGGAAATGGCCACGACACGGAATTTTTGTCGGGTCTGACGGACGCAAGCCGTGTGACGGCGATTGATATTCAGCAGACCGCGATTGAGAAAACCCGGGAGCGTCTGAAGGCGGCGGGATGGTCGGGTGTTAACTTGTTGTGCGGGGATCACGCGGACGAGATCGCAGGAATACTTCGAGATCGAGTGGATCTGGCAGGAGTTTTCGGGGCGGTGATGTTCAATCTGGGATATCTCCCGGGTAGTGACCGGATCAGGACAACACAGCCGAAATCGACGGTTCAGGCGATGGCTGCAGCTGTGCGACTCCTGCGACCGGGTGGTGTGATGACGGTACTGGCATACCGAGGGCATCCAGGCGGGGCGGAAGAAGCACTTGCGGCGCGTCAGGTGGCCGAACAGTTCCCGGAATGTCAGCTGGATGTGATTGAAGGTGACCCATCGGAGCCGACATCACCTGTACTGATTGTGGTCAGAAAGCTGAGATCGACGTAAGGAAATGCTTTGAAAACGACTTCGCAGCGGTGATAGCTTCTGCGACACTTCGCACTGTCAGGAGTGACCAAAGCAACTACGATTGAGTGCTGCGGGAGTATTTGTTCAGCAGTGTCGACAGCGAGTCGAGGGTGTCGTCGATCACGGCGTCAGATGCTTGCCAATAACAACGAGAGGGATCCTGATTTCCCTGTCAGGAACAGATCTTGGATTATGAGAGAACTGCACACATTCAGTGATCAGAAGATTGCCAGTCGATTGTCAGCGTTTCTGACATCGCATCAGATTCTGAATCAGGTGGAGCCGGAACAGGACGAGTACACGGTCTGGATCATCAATGATGATCAGCGTCATCAGGCCCGACAGGTTCTGGAGACGTATCTGGACGATCCGTATTCTGAAGCTGTGACGGCGTCCATCGCCTCGATTCGAACGAAGCCGGTCGTTGTTGAAGAGAAACGTGCGGTGTCTGCTGACAAAGCGGCGAGGCGTCTGCGGGAACGCTGGGATGGTGTCTGGTACCGGTGTTTTCCGTTGACCGTTCTGCTGACAGGTCTGAGTATTCTGGTGGTGTTGACCACGACGGACTGGCAGAAGGCGGCTAAAGAGGGTGGGTTGTTTTTTCCAACCTGTAATGACTATGAATCACCTTTGCTGGATGCCTTGTTTATCCAGCCGATGCTTGGATTTCAGTCAACAGACAACTTCATTCTGCAGTTGTTTCGCGATCCATCAAAGCCGGATTTGAATGGACTTCTGAAGAGTGGTCAGTACTGGCGATTCGCAACGCCGATTTTTCTGCATTTCGGAGTGTTGCACATTTTCTTCAACATGCACTGGATGTGGGGTCTTGGGCGATACATCGAGTTTGTTCGCGGATCGTGGCGTTTCGGGGCTCTGGTGCTGATCGTGGCCATCGTTTCCAATCTGGCAGAGCTGTGTTGGTCTGGTCCTAGGTTTGGTGGTATGTCCGGGGTGGTCTTTGGTTTGATTGGATATGCGTGGTTGAAAGGTCGGACGCAGCCTCACGAGGGTTTGGGACTCAGTCAGGACCAGGTGGTGTACTCAGTGTTTTTCATGTTGATGTGTATGACCGGGATTTTTGGAAATGTGGCGAATGCCTGCCATGTTGCCGGCTTTTTGACTGGGATCGTACTGGGATCACGACAGGCCATTATCCGGCGAATTCTGAATCGTTCTGGCGATCAAACTCAGTAACTCTCAGATAGAATTTCAACTTGCAGGCATCCCGGGGAACTGACGTTTCTGTCTGCAGTTGGTCTGTGACAAAGCTGTTTGTGACACAGAGACGTTCCGAAGGCATTCGAAAACTCAGCTCGATTTCTGCCTGTGGGAATGCCGGCATTTCGTTCAACGATTACCTGATTACCGGAGTCGATTGATGAATCGCGAACAGAATCTGCAGTTATTGAGAGAGTACGTCAGCAATCCGGGACTGCAGAGGCACATGTTTGCGGTGGAGGCAGCGATGCGTGCCTATGCCGAGAAACTGGGTGAAGATACGGAAAAATGGGCCACGACCGGACTACTGCATGACTTCGACTATGAACGCTGGCCTGACCCTCCGGATCATCCGCTACAGGGGTCTGAGATACTGAGGTCAAAGGGGTATCCGGAAGACGTGATCTATGCGATCAAATCGCATGCGGACTACCTGACCGACTGTCCTCGTCTTTCACCAATGGACAAAGCGTTGTACGCCTGTGATGAGTTGTGTGGTTTTCTGGTTGCCTGTGCACTGATGCGACCCGGCCGTCTGGAGGGAATGACGGCGAAGAGTGTTCGCAAGAAAATGAAGACAGCCTCCTTTGCCGCGGCGGTGAATCGAGATGATATTGTGCGCGGGGCAGCGGATCTGGGCGTCGATCTTGATGAACACATTTCATTCCTGATTGCGGCATTGCAGACGATTGCTGAAGTTCTGGATCTGGTTCCTGAACCTGGTGCGAAATCCAGCGAACTGTAGTGTGCCAGAGATCGGTCCTGGGGTGCAGGACAGATGTGAAGACTTTGCAGAGTGTTGAACCAGGAAATGGCGACCAGACGCGGTAGACAGCCTCGACAAGCAAATTGGAGGTACTGAGCGGGAGGGTTTCAGTGAGCCTGCGACGAATTCGAGTTCTGTGTGCTATTGGTGCCATGCATGGTGGTGGCTCAGAACGGCAGATGGTGCAGATTCTGAAGCATCTGGACCGAAAGCGGTTTGAGCCATACCTGTATCTGGTGTATCGATCTGGTCCGCTACTGGATCAAATCCCGGGCGATGTACCAGTTTTTGCTTTCGAAGAGCGCGTGCGTGGTGGGAGTTGGTACCTGCCCGGTCGGATGCATGCGCGTCGCGTGGCAGACTATGCAGCATGTCTGCAGGAGCTGCGAGCGGACGTCAGTTATGACCGAACATTTCTGATGACGCTGATCACTGCCGCCGGGGCTCAGCGAATTGGCGTACCGAACGTTTCGACGATTGTTACCAATCCCGAAACGGGGTTTGCTCCGGTGGCAGGAAGGTTTCAGTGGTTCAAACGTCGTCTGCTGCACCGACTCTACAACCAATCAACACGGGTACTGGCTGTTTCTGAGGGAGCTCGGAACGCAGCCATCCGGTTTTACGGCATTGCCCCGGAACGAATCGTGACGCAGTACAATGGGATCGACACGGTTCAGCTGCAGCAGCAATCCGTGCAGGCAGTGTCGGATCAATGGTGGACGAAGGAGACCGGTAGCCGTCCGGTGTTTCGGATCGTTGGAGCGGGGCGGTTGAACCGTGAGAAAGGCTGGCATCTGTTGATTGAAGCGGTAGGCCGGCTGGTGCAGGAAGATCCGCAAACGGACTATCGGCTGGCGGTGTTGGGAGAAGGTGGTCATCGGGAAGAATTACGGCAACAGATTGACGAGGCCGGACTGCGTGACGTGGTGCATTTGCCAGGATTTCAGACGAATGCCGCGGCGTGGTATCGCAGTGCCAGTGTGTTTGTGCTGCCGTCACTGGTTGAAGGAATGCCCAATGTTCTGCTGGAAGCGATGGTCTGTGGCACACCAGTGATCTCCAGCGACTGCGAATCAGGACCAGCGGAGATTCTGGAAGGTGGGCGCTGGGGAGCCTTATGCCGAGTGAACGATGCAGGAGCGCTTCAGATGGCGATTCGGGGTGTGCGACAGCAGGCGGAGGCAGCTGAATTGAGGGCGATGGAGGCGAAGACGGTGATTGAAACGAACTGGACGATTCGGGCAGCAACGGACCGACTGCAGGATATTCTCGAAGCGGCGGCGAGGCAAAAACCGGGGTTTTCTGAGAACCCCAGCCGGTGAACAGGGAGGACTCGGGAAAACGGACTGAAATCCTGATATG